>CAYGWT010000115.1:0-12650 GCA_964353625.1 uncultured Candidatus Bathyarchaeia archaeon
GTCGTGATACTGATTAAAGGAGCAGCTTGGTTCAACTGCGGGGTTCTCAAATATGAGCGGGTTCGAATTGACGAGAATGACTTAAAGCCGAATTGCGACAAAACGCATCTTGGCTAGGATGATTGGGCTTGAACGATATAGTGAGGGAAATCAGTTGTGCTCACTGCGGTGGTCCTCTTTCCCTCAAGCCCGGTGAAATCGTTGTTACCTGCAAATACTGTGGATTCACCAGTGCGATAGAGACAGGGAAGCCTTTCGAATTCGAGCATTCACTGATCGTCAATGAGTACGCAGATGTTCAGGTAACCGAATCTGTGAAACGTTGGATTCGTGGCAGCTTCTCTGCTCCGCGAGATCTTGCCTCAAAAGCAGCCGTCGTTGGTACCGAGCTTTTCTATCTCCCATTCTGGGTGGTTGTCACTGAAGCGAGCAGTCACTGCAAGGGGATCTTCGAGAGAATCAGTCCGTCTGTGACAAAGGAATGGGATACTGCGAACAACTATAGCTGGTTGGTCCTGGCTAGGCGTGGATCAGACTTCCCCACTAGGTCGTACGAGATGCCTCTTGAGGGAAAGATACCGTACGACTTCATGAAGATCGATGCGGGGGCAAAGGTGCTCAACGCCGAGTTGGACGCGACCGAGGCGACCGAGATAGCTAAGAAGGAAATTCGCAATCTACACGAGTTTCTGGCAAAGGACACAGTGGACAGGATCATTGAGATGACTACAGAGTTCAATGTCAATAGCACTCTCTACCTTCACAGCCCGATCTGGTTTGCCAGCTACGACTACAAGAAGCAAAGGTACAGAATTCTCATGGACGGGGCGACTGGCGAAGTAATAAAGGGCGACCTGCCTCCTCCGGAATTCAAGCTGCTTTAGGATTCTTGATTTCAAACTGCTTAATAGCGAAATCTCGATCATTAGCTGACGAGAGTGTGGGTTGGTAGATTGAGCAAGAAAACGCGCCTGCAAAGAATTCAGGGAGACGAACAGCTCCTTGAGAAGATCATGCTTGCCGTTCCTGGGTTTAGAGGATACAAGGCAAAGGAGCAGCGAAGAGAAGCGGACAAACTCATTCGCAACTTTCTCTACTCCAAACTACAGGAAGCAAGGAATTGCCTTCAAGACATCTATCAAGCCGCGGCAGACGGCAAAGCATCTCAGGATCTTCATACAATCGACCGGCTGACAGCAATCTTCGACAGAGTCTCAGAGAAAGTGAATCACGCTTCCTACGGATATGCTGGATTCTTCGATGCGATCAAGATAGATGAGGACGACCTTGACAGGATGATTGATTTTGACAAACAGCTTGTGGATGAAGCAAAGGCACTCGCTCAGAAAGTGCAAGACATGAAGAGTGAAGTGCAGTCCAGCAAGTTCGATAGCCTTCAGTCCTTTGAAGAAGAGACACGAAAGGCGGTCGAAGGATTCGAAAACGCGTTTGATAATAGGAAGGGTACGATCGAGGAAGTGGAGGACTAAACATGCCACAAATTGTTGAGTGGACGAACGCAGGTTCCGAGGACATTGTGTGGAGATACCCAGCTGAAGACCTCCAGTGGGGTGCCCAACTCGTAGTGCATGAGTACGAGACCGCAGTCTTCTTCCGCGACGGGAAAAGCTACGACAGTTTCGGACCAGGAAGACATATGCTAACCACACTGAACCTTCCGAAGCTAACCGCGGCGTTGTCACGTTTGGCGGGTTTCACCGAGACCCCCTTCAAGGCGACAGTTGTCTTCATTTCAACGAAGCAGTTCGCAGGTAAATTCGGCAACAAGGCGCAGACAACCGAGTTGGCGCCGTTGATGACATTCGGATCCTACTGGCTGAAGGTGGAGACCCCCCAACTTTTCGTCAACGAAGTCGTCGGGGGACAGAACGCCTACACGACTCCCAGCGTGAATGATTTTCTGAGAGGTTTCATTAACGAGAAGATGATCGACGAGCTCTCGAAGTACGACCTAGTGACGGTCTTCACAAAACTGGACGAGACATCCGGTCAAGTGAAAGCCACACTCATCGACTATTTCCGCAGGATCGGCCTACAGCTTATCGATCTCAAGTTTGAGGGAATCGACACCACCCCTGAGTACCGAGACAGACTGTTCTGGCTTAAGCAAGGCGGAATGATGCCTGAAGGAGTGCTTAGGATGGAGACTGTCAAGGAAGCCGCGAAAGAACTCGGCAAGTCCTCGGGCAGCGCGGCTTTTGGCACCGGAATGGTTCTCATTCCTCCGCTCTTTCAGACCTCAACAACCCCTGGAGCGCCTACAATGGTCTTGGTAGTGTGCCCGAGCTGCAATGCTCAGATACCCTCCACATCGAAATTCTGCCCGAATTGCGGCAAGAGCATATCCGCGATGCCACAACAGCCAAGCCAGGCGCCTTTGCAGAAATGTCCTAAATGTGGTGAGATACTGCCGACCGGAGCGAAGTTCTGTCACAACTGTGGAGCCCAAGTCTGATCCAAAGATCGTGTAGTACCACAACACGAAAGATGATCGTCGTAGGTAGAGTTCCATCTCGATTCACCTTAGCGTAGTCTATCAACGGGCGTCTCTCACTTGTCTGAATATTGGTGGAGACACACTAACGGTATCCACATGATGCATGGCCGTCGCTCGAACGTCGTGAGAAGTGACATAAACAACGTTCAAGATTTGTCTGCTAAGGCTTGAACGGATCAGATATGAAGATTCTATTCGTTGAACCGCCGAAACACTTCTGGTTTGTTATGGGGGAGTATCTGCCTCCTCCCCTCGGAATACTGGAGCTTGCCGCGTACGTAGAGAGGGAGATGCCTGATGTAGCGATCGAGGTGCTTGACTGTCAAGCAAGTCGCCTTGATTGGAACACTCTCGAGAAAGCCATCAAATCCTCCAGCCCTGACATCGTTGCCAGCAGCAGTCTCGCCACATGCAACGCCTATACGACCGTTCGCACCTTGGCTACTGCAAAGAAGGTCAATCCCTCAATCCTAACAATAGCCGGGGGCCAACACTTCACAGCGACGGCAGACGCGTCGCTACGAGCGTACCCTGAGATTGACACGATCGTCCGAGGTGAAGGCGAGCTAACGCTTGTCGACCTAGCGAACGCCGCTAAGAACTCCAGACCATTCTCTGACATCAAGGGCATATCCTTCCAGAGAAACGGTAAAGTCTTCCACAACTCCGATCGGCCGCTAGTTGCGAACCTTGATGAGCTCCCGATGCCAGCCTACCACCTTGTAAAGGATCACATTCGCAAGTACCACTTCACAATGATGACTGGACCGAAAACAATCTACGCACTCGTCGAAGGATCAAGAGGCTGCCCGCACCGTTGCACATTCTGCTCACAGTGGAAACATTGGCAAGGCACCTATCGATCCAAGTCACCGAAACGAATTGCGGACGAGTTCGAGTTACTTTGTAGGGACTACGGGGCTGGGTTTCTCTGGCTAACGGACGACAACTTCCAGCTAGGCCAGTCCGGAGGGCAACTCTGCGATGAGATAATCAGCCGCGGGATCGCTGAGGATATCATGTGGTTCGTCCAGGCACGCTGTGATGAAATAACTCGTCATAGAGACCTACTTCCAAAGATGCGTTCTGCGGGAAATATGTGGATTCTAACAGGCGCTGAGAGCGGCAGCGAGGAAACGCTTCATAGTGTAAAGAAAGGCATCAATCCAAATCAGATAGCCGACGCGGTTCGTGTGATGAAGAAAAACGGGATCTTTGCGCAGACAACTTTTGTCATAGGGCACCGTGATGACACCCACGAGACGCTTTCCGATCTCAGGCAATTCGTGAATGATATTGATCCGGACCTTGCGATCTTTATGATCCTGACACCGTTTCCCGGGACTGACGTATGCGAAGAGGCCAAAAGAAACGGGTGGATAGAGGATTCGAATTGGGCGAACTACGACATGATTCACCCGATCATGCCCACTGAGACGTTAAGTAGAGATGAACTCCGGGAGGAGCTAGTCAGCTGTTACCAAGCCTTCTACGGTTCATGGTCGAGGCGATTCCACGGGATCTTCTCATCTAACAAGTTGAAGCGAATGACATACCGATACATGGCAAGCCAATCCGTCCTTGCTCAACTTAAGCCGTAGCGAATCTGTTGGGCCACAAGATGCGAGACCGGGAGAAGCACGATACCTATGCCTCGTTCATTCTAGTAGCCTCGATCTTCGGTTTGGCAGTCTCCGCTGCCTTCCTAGGAAAGCCCGATCCATTTGTCGCAGCATCCAATGAAAGAAGAGTCATGATCGCGTTCGCCTATGACCTCGTTTGCATTGTGGGCATGCTGGCAGTGCTATTTCCCGTAGCGTGCTCACAGATCCTAGGCATACGGGCTTTGCCCACCGAAGCTTCGCAAGAGCGCGGAATCCGAGCAACCAGATTCATGAGCGTCCAAATTCTGCATGGTCATCATCCTTTGGAAAGCACAAAGAGGCATGAACTGCTCATCATGGGAAGAAGTTTCTGTGCAACTTGCTACGGGTTGCTCGCGGGCGCGGTTCTTTCACTCGTAACCGTAACGGTTTTCGGCCTTTCCGGTTGGTCGGTTTGGACCGATACTCGTCCGGCATATTTCATGTACTTACTCGGCGTTTCGGGAGTGATCGTGGGTCTGTCGCAGGTTCTCATGCCAAGCATCAGGGCTAGGGCGAGATTTGCTCTTTCATTCCTATTCGTCGTCGGAACGGGGTTGATGCTTCTCTCCACTGACCTTTTGACCGCGAACCTAGGTGCTGATTTGTTTGTAGTTCTACTCGCCGTCTTCTGGTTGCTTTCGCGCATCTCCCTGTCTCATCGAAGCTAGACTAGCGTGGCAATTGCGTGTTCTCTGGAGTGATTGAGCGTAAGCTGCCAGTTATCGATGTGAGTATCGATAGAATCCACCGAGCAAAATTGCTATTCCCAAGAAGATTAGCACGAGCGGCCAGAAATCCTTAAGCCCCAGCCAGCTCTGAAATAGGATCGAAAGTCCCAGTGCTACTATGAAGAGCCCCACGAGAACGCTGCCCCAATGGGATGGCAGGCCAAAGCACATCTCCGCCTCATGGCTGGTCCTTCCTCTTTCGACACCCATCAGGGGTCTTCCACATTGTGCGCACACCGCCGCGTCATCAGGGTTCTTTGCACCACATCTAACACAATAGACCAAAATGAAACCGCCCTCTCCTTGTCATGATTGATGTTGGCGCGAAATATAATATCTTGCTGTCTACCCCGATCCAGCCATTCGAAGTGCAGCGAATCAGATTACGTTTCATCCTCGGTTATGCGTATGTGAGTGAATAGTTCAAATGCCTGTAGCACCACAGCCTGATAGAGGGATATGTGTTGGTGCGTTGCGACGAATGCGGAACTGATCTGCCTGCCGTCGCTCAGTATTGCTTCAAGTGTGGATCACGTGTTGGCAGAGTGCCGACCGAAGAGTTCTCAGTGAGTTCTGATGACCTGGTCAAGAAGGTGAAGGACCTTCTGCATGAGGGAAATGTGAGAAGGATCATCGTAAGAGATGAACAAGGCCGGGTACTGCTTGAGGTGCCGGCTGCTGCCGGCTTAATTGGCGCCATATTGGCGCCTTGGCTAGCCGCCTTAGGTGCGATCGCTGCCTTGGTCACGGAATGCAAGATATCAGTCGAAAGGAGAGACTAGAATGAATTCTAAGACTTCAAACCAGCGATCGTGGGATGAGTACCGACGAGACGACACTAGCTGGATCTCATTTGGAGCATTCCTGATAATTATCGCCGTTCTCTATCTTAGAACACCAGGTCTTGTCTCGGGAGTAAACGCCTTTGTACATGACTTCCGACTGGTTCAGGTCTTTCAGAACTTCTACTGGTTTATGCCTTCGACAAATCATCCCTTGCTATATGCTGCCGCTGAGCAGTTCTGCTACGCCTTCGGCCTTGTGCACATTGCAGTACTTGGTCTAGAGATCGCCAAGGGATCGTCAACGCATAGAAAAGCAAGGACTTCCTCAAGCATCGTTTTCTGGTTGGGAGCAGGATACATTTTGAGTCTGCAGTCCCAAGGAGCGCTTTCATGGCTATCTTTCATTGCGAGCCTGATCATCCTGATGGGCGTCTCAATCGTCGTCCGAGCACTAGTCCTCGTATTCGCTCGGCATTCGCCGTAGCGATCTGTTCGGTGATCCGATGCCCTTTTGTGCTAAATGCGGCGCGAAACTCGTAGAGGGCGCGAGCTTCTGTTTGAAGTGCGGCGCAGCAATATCTGGAGCCACAGATCTGAGTAATCTCATTACGGGCGTCTTGACGGCTGCTGGGAGGACGATCGGGGAAGCTTTCAAAATCGCCGGAACTGAGATTGAAAAAGTTCTCAGAGACGCGAGGAGTGACATTTCTGATCAAGGAGGCCCTTTTTGCTCGAAGTGTGGAACGCGGAACCCACTCAGTGCTGGTTTTTGTTTTTCTTGCGGTGCGAGAATCCCATCAATAGCATGAAACGCCCAAAGGTTCGCATGATCGCCGATATCTAAAGGTTCAGACTAGACATGCGATAGTTCCATGGGCGAATTTAGGTAGCTTCAATACCAACGGTTCATACGAGAGCCTTTTGAGAGTGAACTAAACGCCGCGCAGGTTCGGAAAGAGAAAGCCAAGCCAAGGCAGGAGCGAAATGAAGGCTCTGGAATGTCCGCGCTGTCATGCTCAAGTCAGGCTAGACCAATACCGAGACCACATCACAAAATGTACCGGGCCAGAACCCGCCCCAACCCCAGTGAAAGCACCCGAGACAACCGCGACTGAAGGCCAATTGGCCCAGCCTTCGCAGGCTCCCTGATTCTGTGCCATCTGTGGACAGATCCGGATGTTAACTTGTTTTTGAAACACGTTTGTAGACGTTCCGGAGACTGCTGCATAATTCACTGGGGATCTTTCGAGGCAATCCACGAAGACATAATCCGCTGGAAGACAGAGGGACGAGAAGATATTCTTAGCTACCTATCGATTGACGCGAGCGACCCCTACGATTTGCGTGGCCTTTTCACTACCAGAAGTTGCCCGTTCTTGAGCAAAGACAGACAAGGCGAACTCTATTCGTGCGCCATTCACGACACCAAGCCTTTCTACTGCAAACTCTACCCTGATGATGGTTTCTGTGAGCACGAAGAGATCACCGAAATCTAATGGTCTAGGAACCACTCCGAGTTTACTTGTGGCCTTTCATCGCTGTGGCAGATCTTACTAGACCGGCAAAATACTATGTCTTGGGTAATCTGCCAGCAAACTCTCTTACCTGATTATCGTATTCCGAGCTGTCGAGGATGACTTCAGCTGGGTCCTCATTCGAAACCATCACGTCAACATGACCTAACGGCGCATGGAAGTGCAAGCCATAAGAGACCGGTTCAAACCCGAATCTATCTCTGGCATTCTTCATGAGTTCTTCTAAGACTATTTTGGAGTCATACTCACGTTTGCCGACCAATTTCCCACCGGATACCCGGATTTCAGTGAATCCACCCTTTCCATGAAGATGCGCATTTGTCTCAACGAGGGCAAGTCCATTCTGCTCAAAGTACTTGGTAGCCCGATCCAGCGCTTCCAAAGCATCCAGCCTCGTCTTGACGGATAGTTTTAGCATGTTTCATCTCAGAGACCCTGCCTGTGGGGAGAATAAGACTTCGCCAAGACAAATCGCAATCATACAATGCCCGAATTTGTACAAAAAACAACTTTCCACTGTTCGTTCGAAAGGATAAACGAAGCAGATGATCGAATGAGCGCATGCAGCGCCCATTTTTTCGCTAAAGCTCTTCTGCTCGGGACTGGTTCACTATGGGCATTCGCCAGCCGATGCCGAATGCCTTTCTGCTAATCTTTATCGATGGAGCCGCCTGCCTGCGCTTGTATTCAGCAGCTCTTATTCGCTCAAGTATGTCCTTCGCGAGTTTACGATCGTAGCCTAAAGCAACGAGTTCCTTGACAGATCGACGGTTCTCAACTATCTCATCCACTAGTGGTGAAACGACTGAGTAATCGAACGGGTCGTACTGATCTGGCTTCAGCTCTGCGGACGGCATCTTAATGATGCTGCTCTTGGGTATTACCTCGAATTTCCGGCGTAGGTTATAGTACTCTGACAAGGCGTAGACTTCGGACTTGCTGACATCACCTATGACCGCGAGTCCGCCGCTCATATCTCCATAGAGAGTGCAGTAGCCAAGGGCGAGTTCGGTCTTGTTCCCGGTCGTTAAGACGAGGTGCCCAAACTTGTTGGAAATAGCCATCAGGATGTTCCCTCGGATTCGTGCCTGAATATTCTCCTCGGTCACATCTGCCGGGTGTCTCTCCAAGGGTTGTTCCAGTGTCCTCTCGTATGCTCCGAAAATTCCATCGATCGGAATAGTCATGTAAGTGATTCCGAGATTCCTTGACAGCGATTCGGCGTCACGTTTGCTGTGATCGCTGGAGTATCGAGACGGCATCGAGACGCCCACCACGTTTTCTCGTCCGAGCGCCTCAACCGCTATCGCAGCTGTGAGCGCCGAGTCAATTCCACCGCTTAATCCAATTACAGCTTTCTCGAACGCCGTTTTTCTGAAATAGTCGCGGACTCCCAATGCGAGAGCCATGAATATGGACTCTTCCCTGTTGTAGCGTGGCGATGTTACGGCTGACGCTGTGCCCGATGTAATCTTGAGATCAACGACAACCAAATCCTCCTCAAACGGTCTACCAATTCCAACGAGTTCTCCTCGACTGTCGACAGCAAGGCTCTCTCCGTCGAAGACCAGTTCATCTTGTCCGCCGACCATGTTCACATAGAAGAACGGTCTTCTTAGCGCTGTGGCCTTCGATTTGAGAAGCTTCTCCCTCACCAGCCGCTTTTCCACATAGAACGGTGACGCGTTGATGTCAACAACAACCTCAGCGCCTTTCTGCACAAGATCCGCTATTACGTGACGCTCATATCGGAGCTCCTCGTCCCACAGATCCTCACAGATCGAGACTCCAAGTCTGACTTTCTCTCCCCTAACAGTTATCGCAATGGGATCATTTCTGAGAGCGGGCTTGAAGTATCGCAACTCATCAAAAACGTCGTAAGTTGGTAGCAGTGTCTTGTGCACGGTTTCAACAATCAAGCCATCATGACAAACTGCCGCTGCGTTGTAGATATTGAACTGATCATGATCGACAAAACCAAAAACAGAGATCAATTCCGATGATTGTTCGGCAAGTTGTACGGCAAGCCTCTTGTTCTCTGCAATGAACTCCAACGGGCCACTGGGCAGTTCACCATTCTTGCTCCGGATTTCTCTAGGAGGCAGCAGGTCGAGTGGCGGATACCCGGTTATCACCATCTCCGGGAACGCTAGCAGATCAACATTGAGATCCACCGCTTTCTTCATGAACGATTTGACAAGATCCGCATTACCCTCCAGGTCACCAACAGTAGGGTTGACCTGCGCCATTCCGACCCGAAGGATCGTCATCACACCGAACCAGCAGTCAACAATCGTAATACCGGAACCTACTATATGAACCGCGTATCAACGGACTGAATCATCACACAAGACCTCTGCAGTCCTTAAGCATACGATCCCGAATCGTCCAAGGGGCACAAAGAATGAAGCCGCTGCCAATCCTAGTTGCCTAACTATGTGTTGACTCGTATCTTACTGGTTAGTAATTGACCAGTGCCAAGTCCCCAATTGTCATCGAGATAACTCAGGAACTCCAAAAATCTGTTCTTAGGCAGCATCCGTCAGCTCGACGCTCCAGTCTCTCCAAGAGGAGAATTAGTCAAAGCGATTCTGTCACTCTCCTCGTCAATTTGGGATCACGAGCATTTCTAATGATGGTCATTCCAGGAATTGTATCGCTGGTTGGAGCATTCGGCACAATCGTGCAAAGCAGATGAATGGCCTTCAAGATGGCATGGAAGGACACCGCGAAGATCTGCCTGATCGCGGAGATCTGGCCATGTAACGCAGTCATGGTCTGATTCAAGCTTGGTAAGAGCTTAAGAGGACATTTTTGCATTCATGTGAGTCGCGGTGTGCAATGTTGTCCATGGCCCTTCGGCAGAAACTAATCGACCTCAGCACCTCAAACCCTCTGCTCACCATTCGTCCAGGCGACGACTGCGACCTCTATCTTTCACATACAATCGTTGACTCGAAGTACTATGGAGTAGCCTCCAAAGAGCAAGTCAAGAAGCAATATGCAGCTAAGATGTGGCTCGTTGAATTTGAACGCACTGTGAAGTACCGAGAGATCATCCAAGAACGGGATCAGAGTGTAGGAATTCTGCCAGCACCGAAACTAACCTTTCAGAAGAGCTTTGTCAAGGGCAAGGTTCTCTTCCAGAAAGAGAAGAGCGTAGCCTTCGGCTTCAAGAAACCAGCCGACCCCGGTAGCTTCGGCAAGGTGTACGAATATGACTTTGATGTCACGAAGATTCGCGGCCCTGTGAAGGAGTTGGTTGAAGCGAACGGCTGGAGATTCGAACAGGTAATTCTGGACTATCAACCTTCTCACGTCCGAGACCAAGGCTTCTGCGGCAAGTGTGGCACATCATTGCCTTCAGGAGCGGCGTTCTGCACAAACTGCGGACAGAGGGTTCCCTAGACTAGTTGTTGGTCATCCATTAGGATCCGAGAAACGCGCGCACGATTCATACTTGCGCACAACAGTTTCTTGAACAAGTCGACGAAGTGTACCAGTGAGGCCTAGGGAGTTGCCCGTTGAGATCGTCGGAAGAGAATCCGGTTTCGCATACTTCAAGGAAGGCGATGAGGTGAGGGTAAACGACGACGCAGTGCTAGCGCCTGAAACAGTTCGTGGTCTGGTCGGAACTGTATGAAGAGTCAATCGTTTCTTGAGTGAGCCGGCACAGGTATCTGAATCACTTGTCGCGGTTGATCGTTACCAACAGTTAGTCAAACAGCCTCGAGAGACCCAGATTCTCGGCTTTGCTCTTCAAATCTATTTTTCCAAGATTGGCGACTCTATGCTTGTTGCCTCAAACGAAGTCACACTACTGGCCAAGTTCAAGGAAAGGATCATGAAGCTAGAAGAAACGCTCTTCTCCCGTCTAAGAGATCCGCAGCAGTTCTCTGTGCTCGGTGATGGCGGTCTGGATGTTCCGTTCGTCAATCAGAGCTTTGACGCACCATTCTTCGGTGATATCGTCAGGTACGTGCCTAGGCCGAAACTCGGCAGGGAGGCGACAAAGGTTCTTTCGCCGGAAACCTCAGGACCGTCATTGGCAGCCATCTATGCGAGCATGGCCGGTCTGAGTTTTGTGCGTGCTGTGAAGGTATGTGATGAATCTCATTCACAGATGCCAGCGAGTTGGCGAGGAGCTGTCGTAGGAGGCGAGAAGGTCAGATCCGCAACTCAGGGAACAGAGAATTACTTTGCTATCCCTCAGGGATCAATAGGTCCTGAGGATCGCGTTATCATATTTGATGACGTCGGTTTCACAGGGAAGACATGTAAATCAGTCGTTCAGCTAGTGGAGAAGTTCTACGGTGAAACCAGAGAACCACTAGCGAGCGCCCGTGCGATTCTGGGAATAAGCGATTTTCAACCCTCAGATCAGAATGAATGCAGTATCACGATCAACGAGCTATTCTTGGAGCGTCTCGAGTCCCCCAGGGGAATTGATGGCGTCAGGTACGAGCCCGGAAGATCTCTGTCAAGCATTAGTGCTTCACACTAGACGCAACTGGTTCGCGCAGCGGTATCCAAAACGTGATAGGCGGTCCGTATCGTTGACCACATCGCCAACATCAAGAGTGGTTGAGCTAGCTGCAAGAAGGAGGACAACTCGAGTATTCGCCAACACTTCTGTTGAATGTAAGGATGTTCTCTATTGCATCGAAGCTGCTGCTCAAGCGCCGTCAGGGGCCAACAGGCAACCATGGAAATTCGTACTCGTCGAAGATCCTGGAATGAAAGAAAGAATTCGTGAAGTATGCGAGAAGCAAGAGAAACGTCATCATGCAATCGTCGGGGCAAATCTGAAACAATGGTTCAGATCGAAGAACATCACGTGGCAGAAACCCTTCCTGACAGAGGCTCCGATGCTTCTAGCGGCGTTCTCTAATCAAGCGATGCCATACGCTACCGAGAGCACTTGGCTGGCCATAGGCTACGCCATACTCGCTCTGGAAGAGAGATCACTCTCCACGCTGACTTACACGCCGTCGTACCCGGAAAACGTGCGATCATCATTCAATGCACCTAAGGAATACAAGCTTGAAACGATACTACCGATAGGTCACTCGGCAGATACAAAGCCCAAAGAACCAAGGCGACCGCCCCAATCGTCCCTCTACAGGAACCGTTGGAACGCAGAGGCCTAACCAGTGAGCGATCCCCTCCTCGCCCATTTTCTCAAGAGGCGTTTTCCTGAACTCTTCCAGATTCAGTTACTTAGCAAGTTCGTTAGAATGGTTCTTGGAGTTGAGGTACCATTTGCCTCCAGCTCAATGCTTCATACACCAATCGCGCATTGACCAAGCGCCCCTTGGGCATTTCCGCTGGATTCAGACAAAAGACTTCGATAAGAGAAGTGCTAATGAATCTCAACGTTCCTTCCTCCATACTTCTCATAATGAACGATTTCATCCAAGTGTTTTCTGTACTTTGTT
>CAYGWT010000116.1:0-7361 GCA_964353625.1 uncultured Candidatus Bathyarchaeia archaeon
AGGACAAGCGTTGGAAAGGTCACGGTGCTGATGGCTGAAGGCACAGTTGATGAGGCATACTACTACAGCAGCAGACGCAAAGAGCAACAGATGCATCACCTCCTCGAGACCGTGAAGCGGAGAGGCCTCAAAAGCCCCAGAAAACGAAAAACCACACTCCTCGACTACATCGAACCGTAAAGTCACTCTGACAACGAAGTAATCATGTGGCTTAGAAAAATCGAGAATATTCTGGCTCTTCAATGCGAAGCGGTCAGGAGAAACTGTTGTCTTCATCTGGGATATTGCCGGTCGTTTTCTGTTCCTGAGGCTCTCTTGCAGGTTGACGTTCGGGGAGCTGAGAATAGTTGCCATCGCCCGTTCTATACACGGCTAATCTGCCGGTGGTTTCCCAGCTACTGCCTGCAGAGTGTCGGATTTGGATTGTCAGTACCTCTGCTGTTGGATCTTTCTTTCCAGCCCATACAGCGAGAGTGAGGTAATCTCCATTTGGAAGACGGCTGGAGAATCGAGCTTTCGGTTGTGACCCGCTCATTTGTCCTCAGAGCCCACCGCACTGAATCAGCCTAGTCACGACCCACCTTAAGAAGGGGACTCAAGCATGTGCCGTTCCGGAACGGTAATCCCGTAGTCGGCCTGTTGGAGGAATTTCTCTGAAACGACCTCAGACTTGAGCCTCTAGCTGCTGAACCAGCAACTTCCAGAAAAAAGCACCGCGATAAGGCAGTAGATCCAATGAAACCGCAACCAGATCTCTCTAGAAACGGGGACAGAAAGTAGAGGCAGCGTTGTACCTGTTGACATAGCACTCATCAATGTTCACGCCGCAATCATGAAAGCCGAACTCAGACAGATCCAAGACGAACTCCAAGTCGTTGCAGCAGAATACCCGATCGAGGCTTCTGCAAGCTACAGAAACTCACCTGGGTATCGCCTTCGGGGTCATGGATAGCTGAACCCTACGTATGCAACCTCGATCTGTGAGGCGCTAGTGAGGACTATCTCAGGATCTCCTTCGTAGAGCTACTTGCAGGCGATCAAAGGATTATATCCATCAACGCACAGAAGCCTACACAAGCGTATCTGCCTAATCCCGCGATGTTCTCGGCCTAGAGTAGGTGCCCTCATGGTACGCGAGAGGAGAGTCTTCAAGAACTGTCCGCATTGCGGGGCAAGTGTGAGAGACATAAACTTCGACTATCATCTAGCGAAGGTTCATTCCATCGTCACCGAGAGTCTGCGTCAGGAACAAGAGTTCCTAGACGAGGTGGCCTTCATCGAACACTACGTTGAACAGAAGAGCCTTGAGAAGCCTCCAGAGAGCTTAGGCTTGGATAAGATTCTTGAAGAAGCTGAAGGAGAATGGCGTAGGTCTCGAATTCCATCTGCCGGGACGTTGATGCGATTCATACTTAGACACCATGAATTCTATCGGGTTTTGCAGATAGCCTGCGAGAAACATGGGGAACCGCACGTCGATCTGCCGCAACCTGTGCTGGGGCGAAACGAGTTTCTAACGAAAACTGAGAAGACTGGAAGATTCAAGGAGACCGTTCTAGAGGTTGAAGAGAGGAAAGGTGAGGTTGGTGGAAGAGATCCGGACGGATGGGCTTTCGAGACTCAATACGACATTTTGAACGGTTGGAAGCCAGGGTTTGAGCTGCATCTCGCAGACCTATTCTTCAGCAAGGAGAGATGCGGAAGCTGTGGGCGGCAGGACAAGAGGGAAGTTGATTGTGAGGAAGGTCGTTCCAACTGCGTATTCGATGATGAATTCAAGCGCTTCCAGTTTCAGTACGTGAAGAAGGTTGTTGATCAACTGAAGAAGGATGTGGAACCGAAGGAGTTGGAGATTCCTGAGCATATACGCAATATGGAAGTGAAGATGAGAGAGCTTGGTCGGAGGATGAGGGAGAGTTCGAGGCAGGAAGGGTGAAGCAAGCAACTACTAGACGAGGGGATGTCTGAATGAAGTTTCAACTTTCAGGCAGTACTGTTCTTGACACGGAGGATGTTAGGGTCAAGAATCAAGGTCTTCGGATAGCGGTTATAGGGGAGAGCGGCAGCGGGAAAAGCTGGACAATAGCCGTTATTGCTGAGCAGGCGATCCAGCAGGGGTTGCAGGTTGTCTTCATCGATCCTCACGGCGAATACTGGACTTTCGCTGAGAAGTTTGACGTAGCGATCGTGGGCGGTGAGAAGGGTGATCTCATGCTGGCTGAGGAATGTATGCCCATATACGGCGAGGTCTTCAAGCAGGGGAAGAGCATTGACTTCAACCTCCGCGAGTTCATCGATGACGAAGTAGCGTACAGCCGGATTGTTGAGAAGATCCTTCGGACGCTATGGAAGATTCTAGTGAACGATCCCAGAGCTTGCCTGGTCGTGTTTGAGGAGGCGCAGATGGTCTGCCCTCAGGAGAGAAGCAGTGACGTCATGCGTAGGGTCGGCCTTGTGAAGAGCATCGTTACGGGTGGAAGGAAGTTCGGCGCATCATTCATACTTGGTTCGCAGAGACCAGCGGAGCTGCATAAGACCCCCCTCAGCCAGTGCTGGATACGCCTCTTCGGAAAGACAACGGAGCGGCTTGATCGAGAGGCGGTTGAGGACTATCTGAAACCCTTCAGGTCTGAGGCGCTGAAGAACCTGAGGACAGGGCAGTTCTACGTTTACGGCTGGTTCGAGCAGCCCCTCCTCGTCGATGTGACAGGCCAGAGGCTTACAAGGCATGGAGGAGATACGCCTCTCATCGCACAGATCCAAAGGAGCGAGAAGCAGCAAGCATCCATCGAAGAGTTCAGGCGCAGAATGAAAGAACTGCTCCAGAAAAAGAGCGCTGAAGAAGATGAGTTGAAGAGACTGCGAACTGAGAAACGAGACTTGGAGAAACGTTTGACGGAGGCTCAGGCCAAGATCGCGGCGATGACGCAGAGACTTGACGAGCTGAAAGATATCCGTGATATGCTCACTCCGCTAACAGAGAAGCTTCAAACAGCCCAGGAAAGCGGCATCCATGTGGACCGATCTATACTGACATCCTTTGAAGAATTGAAGACGAGAATGCAGACTTTGGAGAGAGATGCTGCAGAGGAGGCAGTGCAGCCAATCGTTGACATAACCACAGGCTTGGTAAAAGGTGACACTCGGACTCAGCTGTTACTCAACAAGCTCAACCCCGAAGAACGCATGATATTCCTGGCTCTGGAACGGGGGCCATGCAACACCTCCAGCTTAGTTGATCAAACCGGACTGTCAGAGAGCCGTCTCAAGAATCTGCTCAAATCTCTATGTCGAAAGAAAGCGATCAGAATGCTGGGCAGAAGAGAGAGAAAACACACGGCTGTGCATGGGAGAGGCATATTCTACGCCTCAGTCAAATTGCCCTGATCTTCTATGAACCGACTGTAGCGCAGATGGTTCGGAGGATGGGGTTTTCTGGAATGATTGAAGGATTCTCAGGAAAGAGGTGGGGCCTTGGGGAAGTTCGATTGATGACGACTGACGGAATCATCGATAAACTGGCTTCTGTTAATATCCCATTCGATCAAACGCACTTTCTCGGGGATGTCAGGAATCATTTTTCTGCTGAGGCTCTAGCCGAGACGTGGCTGAGACGCCATAAATGCACAGCAACCGGCTTTGACGAGGATTTCGTCTGGATGGCTGCCATCGTCCTCTGGGAACGCCTCGCACCGGACATAGTCAATATGGAGATAATCGATAATGAGATGCAGCGAGGATACGAGCTTCTTGAAGGGGATGAGACCTATGAAGCATGTGACCTCTGGTTGCACGTGTGGGAGCTCATCAAACAGAAACTCACACCGAAGATAACAACCATAGATGCGTTCGACGAGATCTTCTCTGGGACTCAATCGCTATCTAGCTGGTGTGATGATCTCGAGACGGAACTCTGGAACGCTGGACTCAAGAATCCTGAATACCTAAGGAGACGGATTCGATACTGCCAAGAGTTCTACACACAATTTCGAGACGAGGATCGGTTGACGCTCGGGAACTTCCACCTCGCTGAGGCAGAGTCTTACTGGAATCTGGGAGAGATCGAGACGGCTGAAAAGAAATTCAAGGAGCTTACCGAAAGGCAGCCTAACTTCGCTTGGGGATACATCGGTTGGGCAGATGGCTACTGGTTGAGTCCGTTCGATAAGACTGCACGCAAAGACTATGATAAGGCGGAAGCCATCTACTTGAAGGCGCTTGAGAACCCAAACATGGAAGACAGACCCGACATCTTAGACCGTCTGATTATGCTTTACGAGGAGAAAGGCGATCTAGACAAAGCTGAACGGTACAGGCGCGTTTCTGAAGAGTCGCAGCGGAAGATCGGCCGCAATGAACCCTGCCCCTGCGGAAGCGGTAGAAAATACAAGAGATGCTGCGGTCTGCGCGGGTGATCGAGGATTATGCCAGGCAAGCCAACCATCCCCGATGAGGTGAGAGAGAAGGCGTCACATCGGTTAAGGAAGTTGGTTAAGAAATACCGTAGACACGGAGTAGCTGACATTATCGGGACCTTCAAAGGCCGTCACCTATACATCGACTGGATCGATAAGGCGATGATCTTCGGTTTCATCCTCAGCAAACGTACGCCGAAACCATCCAAACTGTGCCGCCTGAGATACAGAGGCGACTGGGATAACTGGGAATTAGAGATGTACAAGTATAGCGATATGTGTTACGATGTGGAAGGCGACTTCATGTTCGGCGGAGGCACCATCGAGGAGTGCTTTGACGCCGCTGCCAGCGTCTATATCACCGAAACTATTGACCGGTAAACACCGCAACAGGCTTACTCACAAATTGTGGGACGACATGTATTAGGTTGAGCGTTCTGCTATCAGAATGTTAAGGTTGTGGATTACTCGTGCATAGGAAAGTCAAGTTTGACTCGGAGGAACTCATCGCAGCCTTCGAGGATTCTGGATTTGACCGGAGTAATTATCTTGATCTGGAAACCGGGGAAGTTGTTTCAGTGATGAGAGAGATTATGGATAGCGACGAGATAGGTGAGATTGAGCAGAGAGTGAACTCGGAACCTGAAAGATACAGATTCATACCGTCGATCGATTCAAGCGAGGCGTACGATGACATGGTCAAGTTCATTGACATAGTTGAGGATAGGCATCTCGCAGAACTACTCGGCGTAGCGATAAGTGGTAAAGGAGCATTCAGAAGGTTCAAGGACGTACTGCTATCCTACCCCATTGAAAGGCAGCGCTGGTTTGAGTTTCAAGGCGACCTTATGGCGAGGAGAGTCGAGGAGTGGCTCAAGGAGATAGGGATTGAGCCTGCATCTCAGAGACACAGAAAGGACAACATGGCTCGGCATTTGAGAAAGCCTTCAAACTGACTGAAATGGGCGTCCGAGAAATCGTCCCCCTGTGATCATTGAGTATTGCCGCTGTAAGAAACAGGACATGTCACTGTTCTGAGTTTGCGCTTGTTCAAGATTTCTTCCACCATGGATCCAATACGTCTGCTCACAAGCCCGCAAAATCACGTTCTAAATGCTCAACGTCTCCCTCGTCTTCAGCACCAAAACCTTTGTTTTCCAGAGTCAGGACTGGAAAGGCCACGCATCCCTAAAACGTCCAATGAGACCGGGAGCATACTTGACGAAGATCAACCTGGACAAGCTGACGGTAAAGCAGACGCAGAAGATCATCGACGCAATCACAGTGTACTGGAACTTCTTCACACCTGCCTTTCCTGACGGGCGAACCCCCGCTGAAGCCAAGGGGATGGAGGCTCCTTCTTGGATGCAGCCTCTTCTCACCAAGCATAAGGGGACGTTGGATAAGCTTGCAGTACGAATTCATTTCGTAGATAGAATCAATGAAATTACAGGCCAGATACTTTCAGAGTTAGGGAAAGGACTGTCAACCCCAAGAACGCAGGCCATCATAGAGATCATGCAAGCGTTGGAGAAGCATGGGGCTCCTGAAAAGGTTCTGGAGAAAACTCTGCAGCGATCAGGCCCCCCATCAAAAAGACCGTCGGAACCTGCAATCATAATTCCGTTCGTCTCGCTCTATGCTGCAAGAAACATGAAGAAAGTCCGAAGTATACTACGCGAGTGCTCGCGGCGAGAATCCACTGCTCAAGAGGAAAGCTGTAACGTAAGAGAGGATCCTGGCGGCAACCGCTTTAGTGTTTACCGGTGGACGGGAACCATTGGAGTGAGGCTCGGCACGATAGACTTTCTTCCAGATAGCAGGCTGTTCGTAGGTAGCCTCACGTCGACACGAAGAAACGCTCTCCACAGGTTCCTAACAGACCTGATGAAAGGAGACCTGATGCTGCTAGAGGAACTGAGAGATGTGGAATTACCTCCGTTGTAGCGTATTTGAACTGTCGGCCATAGTTATGAGGTAGGTTATGCGCTTGTTCTTTCAGTTTGAAACTTTCACGACTACTGGCAGGCAAACTCCTTTTGTGATCTTCGCGGGCAAGCGATCCATGTGGATGGGTCGGCATGGAGAGCGTCAACATTGACTCGGAAGCACCGGGCGCAGAGCCGCATGAGGAAACGTGTGGCTACAGCAAAGGATCGGCTCTACACTCTCGAAGTCTTCCTCATGAGCGGACTGGTGACCGAGGCGTTTGTTAGGGCGAACCCGCGTATCTCCCGGACAATTCAAATCAAAGGCAGTCAGACGCTGCAGGCCCTTCACCGCGCCATCTTTCGGGCCTTCGACCGCGAGGAGAAGCACTTCTACGAGTTCCAGTTTGGCAAGGGCCCGCATGATCCCAAGGGACCTCGCTACACTGTTTTGATGAACAGAGAGAGTTTCGATGATAAGCCCGACGCTGGAGACGTGGCCAAGACGACCATTGATTCTCTTGGACTCAAGGCCGGGCGTTCTTTTGGCTACTGGTTCGATTTCGGAGACAACTGGATGCACCAAATCAATGTGTTGGGCCTCGAGGATGCACCGTCAAGCGGGCGCTTCCCCAGGATCACGAAGCGTATCGGGGAGTCACCGCCGCAGTACCCGGATTTGGAGGAGGAGAGATAGCCAAGATGTTGCTTGCTCGTGATGAGTGGTAGGAAGTGGGATGTAGATACCTGGTACTCGACTCCGAGAGCCGCATGGTTGACAGGTACCTCAAATAGGGGTTCGAAATGATACCGCGCCAGAGACGCGAAAACGACCCTAACGTTCTTCGAGCTTGGGATACGCGTACGGAGCGAATCGACCGGATCCCAACTCTGAACCTTCGAGTCAGAGCTCACGCCAGGCACCTTTGCTAGGCTCGCCAGATCTCTGTTGAACCTTCTGTTCAGAGCTCTCTCCCAGCGCTGAGCCCTCTTGTCACGCAACGGAATCAATACCATT
>CAYGWT010000117.1:0-2228 GCA_964353625.1 uncultured Candidatus Bathyarchaeia archaeon
AGGAACGTCGGACAGAACGTGCATTGGAAGCGCTTCGTGATCTGTCCAGCCCTCGTGCTTTGGTCATTCGAGACGGCGAGCAGAAACGCATTCCCGCAAGAGAACTGGTTTCCGGCGACCTCGTCCTCCTCTCAGAGGGAGATCGCGTTCCAGCGGATGCAATAGTCATGGACTCAACAAACTTGACAGTGGACGAGTCCTTGCTCACTGGCGAGTCAGTGTCCGTCCGCAAGTCGATTTGGCATGGCACAGAGAAAATTGAGCGGCCGGGTGGCGACAACCTGCCTTTCGTGTATTCTGCAACTCTGGTCGTCAAAGGGCAAGGAATTACCAGAGTCACCGCGACCGGTCTGAGAGCGGAGGTTGGCAGAATTGGGAAGGCATTGCAGACGCTTGAGCCAGAGGAGACTTCGCTGCAGAGACAAACGAAGCACATCGTGCGCTACTTCGCTCTCCTAGGCCTCGTGCTCTGCGCAGTGGTCGTCGTGGCTTACGGTTTGACACGCGGCGATTGGCTCAATGGCTTTCTAGCCGGTATCACTCTCGCGATGGCCACGTTGCCTGAAGAGTTCCCTGTGGTTCTGACAATCTTCCTTGCTTTAGGGGCTTGGCGGATTTCGCATCATCATGTGCTGACTCGGCGCATGCCAGCGGTTGAAACGTTGGGTGCAGCGACGGTCCTTTGCGTAGACAAGACCGGCACTCTTACGCTCAATCGGATGCAGGTCAGCAAACTAGCCGTCGGCAACGAGGTCTACAAGGTTACTGACGACCCAACGGACTTGCCTGAACGGTTCCATGGATTGGTGGAGTGCAGCATTCTGGCCAGCCCCTCAGACCCATTCGACCCAATGGAGAAGGCGATGAGGGAACTCGGCACGCGTTCACTATCGAACACGGAGCATATTCACCAAGATTGGGAACTGGTCCGCGAATATCCTCTCACAGAGAAGATGCTGGCAATGTCGCGAGTGTGGCGCTCACAGAGCATCGACCGATACATCATTGCAGCTAAAGGAGCCCCTGAAGCAATCGCCGACCTCTGCCATGTCAGCGAGAAGGAGTTGGAGAGAATGAGCGCTCAGATCGAGAAATTGGCAAATGATGGTTTGCGTGTAATCGGCGTGGCGAGAGCCTACTTCACATCTGCGCAATTGCCAGCGGGCCAACATGATTTCGGTTTCCAATTCCTGGGGCTTTTGGGCTTGTCTGATCCAGTGCGTCCCGAGGTAGCAGATGCGATCCAGGAATGTTACGAGGCCGGTATCCGTGTTATCATGATTACTGGAGATTACCCGGGCACTGCAAAGAGTATCGCGCTCCAAATTGGTCTGCGGTCGCCGGATCAAATCATAACAGGTCCTGAGCTAGATCAAATGGATGACAATACTCTGCGAGAGCACATCGAGAACGTCAGCGTGTTTGCTCGCGTCGTACCTGAGCAGAAACTGCGAATCGTCGACGCATTGAAGGCGGACGGTGAAGTGGTAGCTATGACTGGAGACGGGGTGAATGATGCCCCGGCATTGAAGTCGGCCAACATCGGTGTGGCCATGGGCGGACGTGGCACCGATGTGGCGCGTGAATCAGCTGCCCTGGTGCTTCTTGATGATAATTTCGCTTCCATCGTACAGGCCGTGCGTATGGGCAGGCGCATCTTCGACAATCTCAGGAAGGCCATGTCGTTCATCGTCTCTGTGCACATACCAATCGCTGGGATGTCGCTGATCCCGGTCCTTCTTGGCTGGCCGCTGATGCTGCTGCCAGTACACGTTGGCTGTCTTGAGCTAATCATCGATCCTGCATGCTCGGTCGTCTTCGAAGCCCAGCCGGAAGAGACAAATGTCATGCGACGACGACCACGCAGACTGAATGACCCTCTCTTCGGCAAATCTATGGTAATGCGCAGCTTCCTCCAAGGCATCAGCGTGCTGGCGATCGTGTTCGCCGTGTACGTCGCAGTCATCTGGATCAGTCAGAACGAGTTGGAAGCTCGAGCGGCAAGCTTCACCACCCTGGTGATCGCTAACCTTGGTCTTATCTCCAGCAATAGGAACTGGACCGAATCTTTCTTCAAGACGTTGCGAACACGCAACATGGCATTGTGGTGGGTGTCAGGCGGTACTGCCCTTTTTCTATTGTTTGCCTTGACGGTACCCTCTCTTCAGAGCCTGTTCCGATTTGCCCCGCTACATGTCATTGACCTACTTCTTGGGTTAGGAGCAGGA
>CAYGWT010000118.1:0-2056 GCA_964353625.1 uncultured Candidatus Bathyarchaeia archaeon
CTACGAAAACTAGGTCTGATGTGCAAGTCTCATGGGAAGACATACAGTCGGTCGTGGATGTCATTCTTCTTCGCAAGGAGATCGAGATGCCAAAGACTGCTGAGCCGGCCACGATCTCCGTTCCTCCACCCCCGCAGATCAGCAATTGCCCGAATTGCGGAACATCGGTTATCCCAACGGCACGGTTCTGCCCGAAATGTGGTGGCAGGCTCAAGTGAACGGATCCTAGCCACCGCGTTGGCTGAAACAAGTCTTAGCTGAGGCGACGATTAGCTCTCTGCTTCGATGTCGCTTAGCTTCTCAAACTCAGGAATCCGCTTGATCTTCCGTCGGACCATCGTGGTCTCAAGCTCCTCCTTCAGAAGCGCAAAAATGCTCTTGTGAGCGTGAATGAATTCTGATTGTGTCTTGTCTCTTGGTCGCTGAAGATCGACTTCCATTACTTTCTTCACACGTGCGGGTCTAGCGCTGAGGACTATGATCTTATCGGCTAGCTCCACAGCTTCAACGAGGTTGTGTGTCACAAGAACAAACGTCTTCTCAGTCTGAGCGTGAATTTCGGCTACTTCCTCTCTCAGAGTCTCCGCTGTGAACTCATCGATTGCACTGAACGCCTCGTCCATGAGTATAACATCCGGATCTACGGCAAGCGCTCGAGCGATACCCACGCGCTGTTTCATCCCACCTGAGAGTTGCTTTGGATACAGATGACTGTAACCGGCGAGCCCTACCATTTCCAAGTACTTCTGGACTGAATCGATACGCTCAGCCCGAGGGACCCCCCGAGCTTCAAGGCCATATTCCACGTTACTCGCGACCGTCCTCCAAGGAAAGAGCGCGAAGGACTGAAAGACCATGCTGATCTTCGGATGAGGCCCAACCACTGGTTCCCCGCAGACCTGTATTTCCCCGGATGTAGGCGTGTCCAAGCCTGCCGCGATCCTTAACAACGTTGATTTGCCACATCCGCTTGGACCGACGAGACAGGCAAATTCCCCTCGACCCAGAGCAAAACTCACGTCTTGAATAGCTGGAACAGATGCTTCCGTTTGCCCGTATTCCTTGCAGATCCCCTTGAGTTCTAGCTGGTAGCTCAGTCCATCCACCGCCTCACCCATTTCTCGGCTCGGCCGAAGACTAGTCGATCAACCATGATAGCCAGCATACCGACAGCGAGTATCGCGGCGAAAGCATGTGTCACTTCGCCCGCCTCTACTGCGCCTGATATGTACGATCCTATCCCAGTCACGCCGGAGAAAATCTCGATAGCGAGAACGATCTCCCAAACGAAGTCATATGCCAGCCTCAATCCGGTGAACAACTGAGGAGCCACCGCCGGCAATATCAACTTGCGAAACTTGTCCAAGCGACCTGTGTTGAACACGGCGGCGACATGGAATAGATCCCTAGGAATATCTTTCGTGCCTTCACGAATTGTGAAGTATATGGGAAAGAAAGCACTGAAGGCAGCGATCATGATAGCTGCAGCGTTGCCTGGCCCTATCAACAATACTAGGATAGGTAAAAGAGCGATGTCAGGCAGGGCTCCGCCGAGCATTATCAGCGGAGTCATCGCAGTGTCGAGCCTGTTTCGCAACCCCGCAAATATCGCAAGAGGCAAAGCAATAACAAGCGCGACCAGTATCCCACCCGTCAAGTTCAGAAAGCTCTGTCCTACGAAGCTCAGAAATTGGAAATCGAAAAGAGATGAGGCTAAAGTCGCTACTGTTGCTGTGAATGCTGGAATCTTTGAACTGGAAACTATTCCAAAGCGGACGATCGCTTCCCACAGAAAGAAGATGACAGCAAGCGACGCGAGCCAAAGATACTTCTCTACCGCGACTCTGTGATGAGCGCCGACCCCGGCCGGAAGTGCTCTCTTCGAATAGGCTGCGCTCATCGAATGTAATCACCGATATGCATCATTCATGGTTCGTCCGCTAGATTAGGCTTCGAAGAACACGAACACATTAGATACAGCCGCATGCATCCGAAATTCTGCTGACAAGAGCCTCTCTTCTGTCGTGAAAGAATCACTAGACGATGGCGAAGTTGT
>CAYGWT010000119.1:0-2450 GCA_964353625.1 uncultured Candidatus Bathyarchaeia archaeon
TCTTCAAGAGTCGGCTCCTCAATCGTCACATCAGAGACCGTTGTCTCACCGATCTTATGCATGACCGCGTTGATGTCGCCTTTGTAGAAGAATCGAATTGCACCGTTGTGGTGCTCCAGATTTGTTACGCCGGGGATGTCAAAATAGGACGCATCAAGATCGTTGGCTTCAACATTGATTTTTTTATAGTTGCTCTGTTGTAGGGTGCGAATATCTGCGATTTCGATGATCTGACCCTCTTTGATGATGGCTACGCGGTTACACATGCGCTGTACTTCGCCTAGGATGTGCGATGAGAAGAAAACTGTCACTCCGCGTTGATTTTCCTCTTTTATGAGTTGGAAGAATTTTCTTTGCATGAGAGGGTCGAGACCGGCGGTGGGCTCGTCGAGGAAAAGCAGCTTGGGCCTGTGCTGGAGTCCCTGCACAATTCCTACTTTTTTTCTGTTGCCGTAAGAGAGGTCCTCGATACGTCGATTTAACTCAAGTTCCATCAGTTCGGCTAATTCGTGCATGCGCTGGGCGCTATCTTGAGGATAAAAACTGGCGGAGTATTTGAGCAGGTCAATGACCTTCATTCGGTCATAGTAAAAAACCTCAGAAGGCAGATATCCAATATCTCGTCTGAGCTCAGGTCCGTACTTGATGCAGTCTTTGTCGAAGAGGGTGGCACTGCCACTGGTAGGATGGATTAGGGACAAAAGCAGTCGGATCGTGGTCGATTTGCCTGCTCCATTTGGTCCTATGAAGCCAAATATCTCCCCCTCTTCCACTTTGAATGAGACATCATTGATACCCCGGGTTTTGCCGTAATACTTGGTTAGATGTTTGACTTCAATAGCACTCATAATGACACTTCTTGTGATTGATTCCTTTCAAGGTACTCTTGTCCTTAGATAATATGAAAAGGTATTCTATGAGTGGGGTTTAGGGCATAGTCTTATCCTCACTTCCACCTGACTGTTACCAGCGCGTGTACGCAGAACCTAGGCACATAAGAGTAGTAGGCAGTCGAAAGAATTGTTGACTAAACAGTCCTACCTGAAGGCAATCAGTGAAAGCACAAGAGTGAAAGACATAAGAACCCTAGCATAAACGTAAATCTAACTAAATAGTCAAATTAATCAATGTCCAACTTCGGTAAATCTGAAGCAGAATGGAGACCAAAATACAATAGCTTCACAACAAGCTCAGTCTACCTAACAATACGCGACGAAGTCAAACTAGCAGTAGACATACAATTACCCAAAGGCCTAGCATCAGACGCAAAGATCCCATCACTGATATCGCAGACACGGTACTGGCGAGCAAACAACATTCGACCCCCATTCAAGTGGTTCAAGAAACCATCTGAAGCCACACAAGTCTTCACTGGCGGAGGATACGCTCTAGTGCTCGTCGATGTCCGAGGCACAGGCGCATCATCAGGAGTGTGGCCCTATCCCTGGTCAAGCGACGAAGTCAAGGACGGGGGCGAGGTTGTCGACTGGATCATCAAACAACCATGGTCTAATGGATTGGTCGGATCCATAGGATCAAGCTATGTCGGTGCCTCAGCCGAGTTCCTAGCCGTAAACCAACACCACGCTGTCAAAGCCATCGCCCCAAGATTCAGCCCATTCGACAACTACACAGACTACATACCAGGCGGAGTCATCATGGAATGGTTCCTCAAGAATTGGGCACTCATGGATTCGATGCTGGATAGAAACGAGACTACGGGCGGGGTACCCTTGCTCAGTCATGTTATGGAGGAGGCGGATGCGACGCTGAAGACTTTGGAGCACCCGAGTGGGTTCCACACCTTCATCGACCCGGGCTCCCTCAGGGTCGGTCGCATCGCCTTGAACGGGGTCAAACCAGTAGACTCGGACAGAGATCGCCTAATGCTAAAGAATGCTGTTCGGGATCACGCGAAGAACGGTGACGTATACGAAATGGTTCAAGGCCGTGATTACCGGGACGATTATGTGCCGACCGGGGGTAACAAGGTTTCAATCGACGACTTCAGCGCCTACACATACAAGGAGGCTATCGAGCAATCAGGCGTAGCCATAAATTCTTGGAGTGGCTGGTTCGACGGCGCATTCGCTGACGGCGTCATAAAGCGTTTCCTCACCTATGACAATCCTCAGCTGGCGGTAATAGGCCCCTGGGGGCATGGCGGGATGTTCAACGCGAGCCCTTACAAGCCTGTTGGCGCCCCCGTTGAACCCAGCGTGAAGGCACAGTTACTGGAGTGCATGAGGTTCTTCGATGACAATCTGAGGGAAAGCGGTAGAGGTTCGGCCCTGGGGAAGAGTCTGATCTACTACACTCTAGGTGAGGAGAAGTGGAAATCAACCTCCGTCTGGCCCCTGACAGTCGCCGAATTGGAGCGTTGGTTCTTCAGGGAGGAACATGGCCTGTCGCGGGATAAGCCTGAATCAGTTGATGCCTACGATTCGTAT
>CAYGWT010000120.1:0-1695 GCA_964353625.1 uncultured Candidatus Bathyarchaeia archaeon
GCACTTGATCCTATTTTCGTATCGATGAGAGCAACTGGCGACGAAATTGCGGCGCCTGACTCGGAAGCGGATCCTTTGATAATTCCGGAGAATTTCAAATCGCCTGCCTCTTTCGGGTAGTACCTCATGGTGCTGTTGTGGTCAGGGTCAGGTCCAACCTCATCTATTGTGGCTCGGATGGATTCGCTGATGCTGCGCTTCTGAGTCAACAATTCTCTCAACAAGTAGAGCGTTGCCTTGTCTGTGTGCTCGGACCCAACGAGCCCGTTCCATCCTATGACGGTAGATGCACCTCGATCGACGAAAGCTTTGGGTAGATCTACACTGAACAATCCATAACATCCCATAATGATGACGAGGGCACCGTGATAGTCGTCGGCAGACCTCTCCGCGATGAATTTGGGCGTGACTGCAAATACGACCTGCTCGCTACGGTTGTAGGAGCGTCCAGGAGCAACCAGGCCATACAACTGCTCTCGAGGGTAGCTGAGTTCGCTGTAAGGTTCTGAAGTGTACAAGCCGACTGGACGACCTTCCGTCTGCTGATCGACCCCTCCGTGAACTCTCAGCAGTATTAACTTGTAACCGTACGTTGGCAATGTGACGTAGAAATTCACAGTAACACTTTGGGCCCCGTAGTTGTCAACACCCAAATCCTCTGCGTTCATTATGCTTTGAGCTGTTTCGATGAATTGTGGGTTTGCGAACTGCACGCTGACCTCATCCACAATTACTGCCTTTGGCAATTGCTGTTCTGAAATTGGAGCCTGCGGCGGGATTATGATATACACTACAAACGCGACAGTCAACATCAGTGCTAAGGCCCCAGCTACCTCGCCGACTCTGATTGCACGTCGTCGCGTTGATTTCGATTTCTTCGATCTGGATTTCAACTCGATCACGATAGGCTCAGGTTTTCTGAGCAGTGTTCTAGTGGGCATATTGCAACAGCAGAGGGAGGCAGCGCTCTTATAACTAGACCTTCTTGCCATCTGCACGCATTCGTCGTCGGACACCTGGTAGAAGCGCGTTCATCTGGACTTTCCTATTCAAGCTTTAAGTCACAAAGATTCTTGACGGAATCTCGGTGTTAGTCTCGTCAGTCTTAGACCTCATTAAAGCGAGAGTTTCGACAAGAAGATACAAGGAGAAAGTCATACCCAAACAAGCGTTACTGGATATTCTGGAGGCAGCGAGGATGGCACAGTCTGCCGATAATCGCCAGCCTTGGGAATTCATCGTCGTGACAGATCGAGCCATGAGGAAAGAATTGGTTCATGTGGCGGGAGGTCAGGCCTTCGTTGGGCAGGCCGCTGCTGTGCTGGTTTGTCTGGCGAATCCGGATGAAAGTGCAAGCGTCGGCCCATTTGAAGGGTTCCTTATCGATTTGGCAATTGCCATCGAGAACATGGCGCTGACAGCCTGGGATCTAGGCATAGGGTCCTGTTGGATTGGTGCCTACAATGAAGTGGAGGTGAAGGAGCTGCTGAATGTTCCTAAGAACCTTCGAGTAGTGTCCCTACTGACCCTAGGCTATGTAGATGAAAGGCCGAAAACAAAGTACAGAAAACACTTGGATGAAATCGTTCATTATGAGAAGTATGGAGGAAGGAACGTTGAGATTCATTAGCACTTCTCTTATCGAAGTCTTTTGTCTGAATCCAGCGGAAATGCCCAAGGGGCGCTTGGTCAATG
>CAYGWT010000121.1:0-1610 GCA_964353625.1 uncultured Candidatus Bathyarchaeia archaeon
GTTCTTCGCCGCTCTTACCGCAAGTTCCAGTTCATCGACGATCGACAGTAGGTTCTGGACAAGTCTCGCTTTTCCCGCTTCGATTCTGGCGTCCACCTCTTGGTTGAGGCGCCTCCGATAGTTCTCGAAATCTGCCTGAGCATACAGGAGCTTGTTGAGATGTTCCTTTGACTTCTCCTGCTCCTGCTTGAGCTGTTCCCTCAGAGAAGCGACCTCGTTAACATCTGCCTGTCCCAGTTGAATTCCTAGGAGTTCAGGGGCTGATTGCTCTTCTACTGGTGCCATTTTCTTCTGTTTCTCTTGCTTCGTGGACCAAACCTCCCTTTCAGAACGTTGGTGCGGGACCTTTCTCCCAAGAGCGCCCGTGTGGCGTTCCTCTCAGGCTATCTTTCAAGGAGAGCGAGAATCTGAGAGCGCCAAGTCTTTTCCTATAAGTTTTTTGGCAGACCCGACCAATTAGAGCCAAATCCAGTTGGAGATTCGCAGTGTCAGAAAACCCCCACGATAGTGTCATAGTTTTGGATTTCGGTGGGCAATACTCTCACCTGATAGCTCGACGGATCCGAGAGTGTGAAGTGTATTCAGAGCTCCTGCCTTGGAACACGGGAATTAGTGAGATTCGGTCCAAGGCGCCGAAAGCCATAGTACTATCGGGCGGCCCCGCAAGCGTGAACGATCCAAATGCGCCGCGACTCGGAAAGGAGCTTTTCAGCCTTGGCATTCCAGTGCTTGGGATCTGCTATGGGCTTCAGCTTATGGTCGAGCTGTTTGGGGGAAAGATCGAGCGCCATCATTTGCAGGAATACGGACGAACCGTTGTCAACTTCGAAGATCACAAAGATCTCTTCAAGGGACTTGGAGACGAAGGAACTTGCTGGATGAGTCACGCCGATTCCGCGGCAGAGCTTCCTGACGGGTTTGAAGGGATTGCGCACTCAAAACACACGCGATATGCAGCGATTCGGAACAAGAAACGCTCGCTGTTTGGTGTGCAGTTTCATCCAGAAGTAATTCACACAGCTAGAGGCGTGGACATAATTCGTAACTTTCTCTTCGAGGTTGCAGGATGCCGACCCACGTGGAAGGTGGCTCCTTTTGCTAAGGAAATGATCGCTGAGATCAGGCGTACGGTAGGGAAGGAGCGAGTTCTCTGCGCCGTCAGTGGAGGAGTCGACTCGACTACGACCGCAGCTCTTGTGAATGAAGCTGTGGGGAACCAGCTCATGTGCGTTTTTGTTGATCACGGACTCATGAGGAAAGGAGAGCCTGAACAGGTGAGAGACATCCTTGAGCAGATGAAGCTCAAGACCGTGCACGTGAATGCGTCCGAGAGATTCCTTACGAGGCTGAAAGGAGTCTCCGATCCTGAGATAAAGAGGAAGATCATTGGGGAAGAGTTCATCCGCGTTTTCACTGAGGTCGCAAATGAACATGGGAAATTCGAATGGCTGGCCCAAGGCACGCTGTACCCGGACGTAATCGAGAGTGCGCACACTGGAAGTCTCGCATCGAGAATCAAAACGCATCATAACGTCGCTGGGCTTCCTGAATGGACGAAGTTCAAGCTGATCGAGCCGTTGCGGTTTCTCTACAAGGATGAGGTGCGAAAG
>CAYGWT010000122.1:0-1641 GCA_964353625.1 uncultured Candidatus Bathyarchaeia archaeon
AGGTTCGGAGTGCAAGCAACGTACATTGATCAGGACGAGCCGAGAGGCATCGCGCATGCCGTGGGATTAACTGAGCGCTTTGTCAGGAGTGAGCCGTTTGTTGTCTTCTTAGCAGATAACCTATTGAAAGGGGGCATCAGAGAGATGGTTGATGCATTTGAGAAGTCCGAAGCAGCCGCCGAAGTCGCCTTATGTCATGTACGGGATCCGCAGAGTTACGGCATAGCAGATCTGAAGAATGGGAAGATCACGAGGCTTGTGGAGAAGCCAAAGAACCCAGCCAGCGATCTAGCGCTCGTGGGAATCTACTTTTTCAGAAGACAGATCTTTGATGCGATTTCCCGACTTCGGCCTTCATGGAGGAACGAGCTTGAGATCACCGACGCGATCCAGACCCTACTAGATGATGGGCTGGAGGTACGACATCATTTGGTGAAAGGCTGGTGGAAGGATACGGGAAAACCCGAGGACATCCTAGAGGCGAACCAACTTGTCCTCTCTGAGCTGTCTTCCCATAATAGAGGAAGCTTCGAACAGGGCGTGAAGGCGTCAGGGGTCGTCTGCGTTGATGAGGGCACTGTTATTCTGTCCGGCACTACTCTGAGGGGGCCGCTGATCATTGGAAGGAATTGCCAGATCGGACCTGACGCTTACATCGGCCCATACACATCGGTCGGCGACAACACAACCATTCGGGGAGCAGAAATTGAGAACACCATCATCGTCGGCAATTGCAGGATAGATTGCAAGAGACGAATAGTTGACAGCCTTATCGGAAGCAATGCCGAGATTACTGATTCCGCTAATAGCGTGCCTCGAGGTTCAAGGTTTATCATAGGAGAGAACACGGTCATTTCTATGTAGAATCACCTGGTTTGTGCTGAGGGCTGGCTCAAGAAGCCTTTGCATTGTTCAGGGGCGAATGGGGCGTAGATCGCTCAGTCTTCCTTGACTAGTTCTGTGTCTGATATTCTGTAGTCCCCATACTTTGCGAGACGGACGTATTTCTCTCGTGCCTGTTGATACTCGGACTCAATATCAGGTGTAAGAACGCCAAGCTTCTTGGCCATCGCCAAAGTGAGATCAATACTAGCTATTGTGAAAGGAACCCCAATGTCTTTCTCTTTCCCCGGGGTCATCTTGTAGTACCACGGATTGGCCTCGACGGCGATATCAACCTCTGAGGAGTATGCTTGACTCCTCTTAAAATGAAAATAGCCGGAGAATATTGCCAGAGGCACGCCGACTGCCATTGCGAGTATGCTGAATATCCAGAAACTCGGGAAGAGCACCTTCAAGAACGAGATATTGTTTATTGCAAGATAGTATACAGTGATGATTGTGGACACGAAGCCGAGAAGAAATGTGAGGTATGTCGAGTAGCCGACCCTGAAGTAGTACCATGCTCTGAACAATAGTCGCCGCAGGTTCAATCGTGCATCCTTCGCTGGACGGGTTATTGCGGGGCACCTATTAAAAACGCGTCGAGCGACAATCCCCACACCCGCTTCCCCCACAACACATGGAGATATCATTGTCTACTTCACGTCTCGCGGCCCATCCAGTTGAGACGCCGCCCTTTCATGAACAGTCTTCTGGTGGAACTCTAGATTTCACGAAACATCGACGCAGTCAGGATCT
>CAYGWT010000123.1:0-4270 GCA_964353625.1 uncultured Candidatus Bathyarchaeia archaeon
TGATCAAGAATGGTTTCGACTAGTTCTCTTGCTGTTTCGTATCTCATTGTCTCATTTCCTTCTGTACTTTGGGTATTTGAATGTCTTGATGAGGTTCAAGAAGACCTTATTATGTAGAAAAAATAGGGATTGAGCCTGGTATCAGCCAGTACCCCAGACTCCACCACGACGAGATGCTGCTTGGTCGAGGTTCTCGCGATATCGTTTCGGAACACCCTTTTGCATCTTCTTCATGATGTTTTTGAAATCTGTACCAGGTCCAAGAGTGGTATCCACGGCTGCACATGGGGCTTGGAGCATTTCACGAACCACACACTTCTTCTTCTTGCAACTAGGGCATGGGGAATCACAAGGAGTGTTCCTCTCAGCAATGCTCTTGAAATCCTCAAAGGAATGTTCGCACTTGGCACAACGATAGTCATAAGTCGGCATGATGTATTCTCCTCAGTTATTTATCTCTGTGTCACGGAGGTAGGAGATGTATGCGCGTGAACGAGAACGGATTGCTCCATAGTTAGCAGGAATGTTCCATTCTCGAAGAAGATTCACAGCATCGCTCTCTGTGCGCTTCTCAAGTTCCACATATGCCAAACCACATAGAGGATCGTCTGTGAAATGCTTCCAGATGCTATCATGCCTCTTCCATTGTATAAAGTGGGCATACTCATGTGCAAGGGTCATAAGGATGTTGATGGGTTTGCGGTTTCCGCATCCGATTCGAATCATGCCCCATTTGCGGTCGGTGGGTTCAAGAAAGAAACCCGCAGTGAGAAGATCCTTTGAGAATCTCACCTTGCGGGTCTTGGAGAACTTGAGATGGACTCTGTGTTGACTCAGATCAATGCGAAGGAACTTTATGAATTCCTTCGCTTCGGGGGATGTTCTGCTCAATGCTCGGATCATCCTGTTCTCCTTTGTCGGTCAAGAATATTTAGTCCTCGACTCTCACCCATCCACGCGCCCAGCCACGCATCGTTGATATTGGATCAAGCGGTTTGGTGAATGCAGTCCAGACCTTCGCGGCAAACTCTGGGTGATTCCAGATGTTGCAGTAGATGATCTTCTCTACGCCCTCCACATTGATATGAAAGGATGGACTGTACTTTGCAGGGTCTGACGGATCATGGTGATGCTTGATCATCACGGCTCTGTCCGGATCTTCTCGCACGGTGAAGGTGATGAAGGTGCAGAATGCGGAATCAGTTCCGTCTTTCTTGAGGCTGTAGGTCTTGTCGGCTGTACTCATGGTTGTTTCCTTTTCGAATTGATGTTGGACTTTGAGAAGTTGGTGAACTAAGCCAATCAAGCCACGATGTCCATCAGGCGATTGATGAATGCACGGTTGCACTGGCTCTGCTCGGCATTGAGAATCATCTCGCGCTCGATTGCGGTCTTGCGGTTCTTGAGGCTCTCGAGACGCTTGCGCTCCTTGATCTGCTCACGATCAACTTGCGTGGAGGACTTCACATTGACGAAGAAGTACGAGTTGTACCCATTGACCGGCATTGCAAAGAAGTCCTCTGCTTGAAACTGCTTCTGATCCTTCTCACGCTGCGCGGCTTCAGCCTTGTAGTCCGCGCACTTCGGCATGTTGTTCGTGTACATTCCCGTGTAAGCAAGACTCGAATTACCCTGCAACATCATGATGCCAGCGATCTCAACACCAGTAGCATCGCGGAACATCTGAACGCAAGTGCTGTGAGTCTTGTCGCGGCAATGCCCATGATCCAACTTGCCATTCTCGTAGCGGCGACCATTGCTACCGTCGATGAGAACGGTGGTCACGGTCTTGGTGTTCTTCTCGGCTTGGCGCATCATGCCGCGCGTAGTGGCATGGTAGTGGTTGGTCAGACCTTGACCCTCACCATCGGACATGCTGATGAAGGTAACCTTGGAGTTGCTGGACTTGCGGAAGTTGTTGACGATCTCGCGCATGGTGAGAATCGACTCATCAAGCGGAGTATTGCCCATTTGCAGAGACTCGGGGAACACCATGTTACCCTTTGCCGCAGTCATCGTCTTCGATCCAACGGCATTCGCAACGAGAAGAAGACGACCGAAGGTAGCAGCGAACTTGCGATTGTCCATGTTCGCATCATAAACCTTGACCAGGCTGAATGCACTGAGAATCACATTGCCGCCCTTCGCGGTCGAACCATTCGGAAGATGGCAGACATGATCGGTGAATGCCATTGCCTCAGCAGTAAACCAATCCATTCCATTGAACCCATTGGGGTCTGCCATGCCGTAGCGAATGGCATAAGGGCGCGTTGGCTTCTCAGCAGTCGCACTCTTTGCAGGGTACATCTTATTGAAACGCTCCTCTGCCCACTTGTTGTACATGGAGTTGAAGAAGTAGACTTCAGCAGGAATGCCCACGCGGCGGCAGAACTGAAGAATGCCACCGATTTGCTGAACCACATCACTGATCATGTGTGCCATCGAACCAGACCAATCGAGGAGGATCACGATGCCGTGATTCTTCTCATCCCGCTTGACGGTCAAACGGTCGAAGATATCTTCGCTGAACTTGTACTTGCTGAGTTGGCGAGTCGAAATGCGACCGGACTTGCAAGAAGACTGGCGAGCGAAATCCTTCGCGGCTTTCCGCATCTCAAAGCGACGAGACATGTGATCCACGGCACTCTTCTGCTTCGCGGTCATCTCGGCAAAGAGTGCAGCAGACTGCTCCGCAATCTCTTGCGGTGCAGGTTGACCCTTTCCACCACCGTAGTAGGTGTAGAGCGTACCTTGTTCAACCATTGCAATGAAATCTGCTGGCTCAACGACGATGCTGGTTGGATCGATGTTCGGAACGCGAATCGGCTCTTCGTCGATCTTCACATTCACAAGACCATTCACGAACTTCGACATGTTCTGTTGAGTGGTGCAACCGTAAGGAACAATGTCGGTATCGGCATTGGTGTGATCGGAAGACTTGTGGCACTCGCCAATCTCTTGCTTCTCAGCCTCAGGCGAAGACTTCTCAGCATCAGCATTGGCATCATCGGCATCAGACTTCTGACCGTCCTTGCCATCAGACTGCGAACCTTCGCCATTCTCTTCGCCCTCTGAACCGTTGCCGTTGCCATCACCTTCAGCATCCTGTTGGTTGTCGCTGTCTTGCGACTCACCTTCGGACTTGGTGCTTTCGCCCTTCTCGCCCTGATCGCCTGGTTGCCCCTTCTTGCCCTTCTGACCATCCTTCTTGTCTTCGGGCTTGCTTTGCTTTCCTTCGTCTCCCTGCTCATCCTGCTGCTCCTCCTGAGCCGCAGTGTAGAGATCCTTCGCAATGTCCACCACATCACGGAAAGACACTGCACGGTCGATGCGCTTGATCGTCTCGCGCTCCACATCGGTGAACGGAACGGTCACGCCCGCATGAATGCCAACCTTGTAGTGAAGGTTGAGACGGTCGATGAAGCGCATCGTGTTCAGGTCTTTCGCTTTGCACTGGAAAGCATCCATCTTCCACATGGTATCGTACATGTGGGCAAAATCAGACTTGAGACCAGGAAACTCGCGCTTGATGATCTTCTCAATGCGAGCATCTTCCACCACATTCACGAAGTCTTGAGCGACTGCACGAGCGCGAGTACTGCTGCCCACACCCGCGATCTCAGTCTGAGCCTCTACCCACTCCTTAGCAGGGGTATGGAGAGCATGAGCCACTTCGTGACCCACAAGACCATGATACACGGGCTTGGCTTGTGCGCCCACGCTGCTGGTATCCCATGTGGGGAGTTCAAGCACACGATTCGCAAGATCAATCGATGCGGTCTGCGCAGTGGCATTGTGTACCACCGTGAGGTTCTCACGGGCAAGGTACTGAGCGAGGAGCGAGGTAGCGTTGTTGTTGAGAGTCTTATTCATATGCTGTAAGTATAGATGATATCGGCGTTTAGGGCAAGCCACTTGAGCATACGAGACAAAGATTCAGCAGAATGTAAGTCCTTACCAGACTATGAGTTGTGGTGGTAATGGGGAAATGTGGGATTATCGGGCTATCTGTGATGGCAGAGGGTAGGGCTAAAATTCACTTTGGAACAGTGTTTTTTGCTATTGACGGCAACCCTAGATTGGGCATAGCAACCTCGCCTCTATTTCACTCAAACACATTTCATAAACTACCATATGCCTTCTCTCATATTCTCGAAGACACCCCCCCCCCCCATACTTTTATTTTGGCATACCCCCAAAAAGAAAAATCGGGGCTGCTATTTTTTCTCAGTAAACTGATTTCCTAAACTTCGCAATGTATCTCTCTGGA
>CAYGWT010000124.1:0-3383 GCA_964353625.1 uncultured Candidatus Bathyarchaeia archaeon
ATGCACTCAGAGGATGGCTTTGTCAGGAATCGTAAGAGTTGTAATGTATGAGAAGGAGATAGGATACGCGTGGAGGCGCAACTAGATGAGCGAGGAGCGGAGAAGAGACGGCCCCATCCGTGAAGACGGTTTCCTTAAGCAGCAAGGAGGCTTCGACATCTACCGTTCCAGCAGCTTGATCATGACTGTAGTAGCGGTGGAGACAGGGCAAGGCGCGCGGGATATTCGATTCTACCGTTGGCAACTCCGAAAGAGTGCGCAGTCTGGAGAGGAAGCGTGGAAGGTTGACCTCGCACGCTTCAGTGTAGGCCGATTTGATTTCAAGGATATCGCGGCCAAAGTTGAACGACTGAAACAGCACTTCCTCAAGACTCCTTGATCAGCTCGCTGGCTACGTTGCCGCATGACCATGGACACATCGAGCATCCAGTGAGTGAAGAGTATGCCTCATCCGTTTGGAATCGAGGCCCGTGAGTATCAGAACACAATAGCCAAGTCTGCGCTTCAATCGAATACACTGGTTGTCCTTCCCACGGGATTGGGGAAGACGATTGTTGCACTGCTGGTTGCTGCTGAACGGCTCTCAATGTTCGCTGCTGGCAAGGTTGTGGTTATGGCTCCTACGAGACCGCTCGTGCTGCAGCATGCTCGCTTCTTCAAGGAGCATCTCGCAGACGATGACATCAGCTCGGCGACATTGACGGGAGAAATCTCACCCGAACTCAGAAGTTCAAGCTTCCATGAGTCAAGACTCGTTTTTGCCACTCCTGAAGTAATACGCAACGATGTCTTCGAACGCCGTTATACCCTGACTGATGTATGTCTGATCGTCTTCGATGAGGCACATCGATGCGTGAAAGAGTACGCCTACTCCGAGGTCGCCGAGGCTTACAAACGTGAATCATCAAACCCTCTAATCTTAGGTTTGACGGCCTCCCCTAGCGCCCGCAGAGAAAGAATCCTCGAGATCTGCGAGAGACTCGCGATCAAGAATGTTGAAGCTCGCAGTGAGACTGACGATGACGTGGCAAGATATGTCAAACCGGTCTTGCTAAGCTGGGAGCGAAGCGCACTGCCCGTCAGCTACAAAGAGGTAAGCCGGATCCTCCATAGCGCCCTGGACGAGAAGATCGGGAAACTGCGAGCCATGCACTTGCTGCCACGCGATGTGACTGCCACGAAACGAATGCTACTCGAACTGGGCGAAACATTGCGCCGACGACTCGCCAGCCGTAGAGCAGGCTACCTTTTCGCAGCGATACTCCTCCAATCGCAAGCGATCTCAATACAGCATGCGATCGAGCTAATTGAAACACAGGGAATCTCAAGCTTGAGAAAATACCTATTGCGGCTTGGGGAGAGCAAGAACAGATCCACCCGTGCCCTAGCTAAGGACCCACGCATCATCGACGCACTGCAACGCTGCGAGCCTCTTGCGGAAGTCGAGCATCCGAAACAGGCGCGACTTCGAGAGATAGTCGCTGAGCAACTGGAAGTAAACGCCGACTCGAAGCTAATCATATTTGCGCAGTTCAGAGACACAGTCGAAACCATCGTTGCGAACCTCAATCACATCAACAGTGTCATGCCTATCCGTTTCGTAGGCCAAGCCACACGGATCGCTGAGAATGAGGGGTTAACACAGACCGAACAGATGCGGATACTGGAAGACTTCCGTTTAGGGCGCTACAATGTCCTCGTAACGACCAGCATCGGTGAAGAAGGCCTCCATGTGCCCGATGTGGACCATGTGATCTTCTATGAAGCGGTGCCGTCAGAGATACGATCCATACAACGGCGAGGAAGAACTGGCAGGACGAGCGTGGGAAAGGTAACGGTGCTCATGGCTGAAGACACAATCGACGAGGCGTACTATTACAGTAGCAGACGCAAAGAAGAACGAATGCGGCACCTCCTAGAGACCGTGAAGCGCAGGAAACTCAAACCTAGAAAAACCAGAAAAACCCTGCTTGACTATGTCGAACCATAATTGAGATGGCGAGAATGAGCATCAAGGTGAAAGAGTGGCTGCGAAGGCTAGGGATCGATACGACTCACGAAGAACGCGAGGAGATAGATCGCGAGATCGAGCGAAGGACAGGACAATACTGCGACAAAGGCGTTGAACTGCTCACCGAAGCTGAGTTCTTGGCGATTGTCGATTCAGTGAAGCGGAAACGCAGAAAACAAGTTGCTGACCCAATGATTGCATAGTCACTCGTTCGAACATGTCAAGAAGCTAGCACTCTCAAATTTGCCACCGCTCGCACTTCGAGGCGAGCAAAGCAAGAAAAGCCGAACGCAAATGAGAGCCCAAATCCGAGCATCTTAGGCACGACGTTTGCCCACCGGAACAAAGAGAAGAGACATCGAATTCACACAGTGCCGAACGCTCTTCTTGGTGAAGCCTTCTCTAAGGAAGACGTGCCCCAAATGTGCACCACAGCTGGCACAGGATATTTCTGTGCGGACTCCGTCAAGGTCTGGTGTTCTCTTTACGGCGCCGGAGATCTCATCGTCGAAGCTAGGCCATCCACAACCAGCATTAAATTTGGCATCTGAGCGGTACAGCACCGCGTTGCAGCGTTTGCAGATGTATGTGCCCGTCTCCCAGAAATCGTTGTACTTGCCGCTGAAAGGGGGTTCTGTTCCATGGTAAATGAGGACCGTTTCCTCTTCTCTGCTTAACTCGCTCTGCTGCATTTGTTTCCACCTTCCAAATCGATTTCTTCGGCAGACTTCTCTTCACTATCAGTCCGCTTACGCAAGCAATCCCTTTGCCAGCACATTAGGCTGGTTGCATCAGAACGATGGGAAAAGGAATTGATTTCCTTGAACAACCACTAGAACGGCGATGATCTTATTGCATTTGTACAAGGAAAGACAGCAAGAATCTAGAACAGCCTCAAGACATCGAGTCAACCTTCGCAGCCTCGCGTGAAGCATCATCCCAACAGCTGATTGGATGAACGCTCTGATCCTCGCCATCTTCGCGGTAGCTTTCTCGATCTTTCCATTGCACGGCTTACCCACACAAGTCTATTGGCGCCCACACAAATCCGGTGCTTCGTGCTCACGCTATTCACTTTTCTTGGATCCCTGGTTGGTCGATTCATGCTCGAATTGGTCATATGCTAATTTTGTCTCCTCGGTGCCCACGAAGCCAAGATAGACGCTGCCAAGATTCCTAACACGATGGCCAAAGAAAGCACGATCGGAATCTCATAGAAATCCGCCAACACCATCTTGGTGCCTACAAAGAGCAGAACAATCGCAAGTCCAATCTTCAGGTACCTGAAGCGTTCGATGCTACCTGACAGGAGGAAATAGAGCGCCCTTAAACCCAATATTGCAAATATGTTCGAAGTGTAGACAATGAAGAC
>CAYGWT010000125.1:0-4319 GCA_964353625.1 uncultured Candidatus Bathyarchaeia archaeon
GTGTGCCCTACTTACTGAATCCCGCCTTTTCTAGCACTCTCGAGGAAGCCTCGTTTTGCGGATGGGCCTCGGCCTGAATTCGAATCTGAGAAATCGGTTCGAATTCGCCCACGAAATGTAAATCGTTCACCCATTGCTTCAATACCGACAGTTCGCCTTTCTCAAGAAGGTTCAAGTTCACTTTCCTTCCCTCCAACAATGCGGCTCACCTTCCTTCATGCCATACCTGATTCGATCTGTGTTTGCACCTACCTGCCCACATATGGCCAGTCCTTCACTCATGTTCCTGAATCCGCCACGGCGTTAGAGCAGAAATCTCTAACAATCGATCCTTGCTACTTCACGATCGTGACGATATCGCGATCTTGAACTACATGATCCACTCCGACACGCTGAGGGCTGAACCTTACACTCCTTCCGGAAACCAACGCGTACTTCGCTTCGCCCGCGACCTTCCTATGGATCTTCTGACAAACATCAGAAATCGTTGAACCAGCTGTCACTATCAGGGGCTCTTCAAAATCGGGAGGACCGTTCCGTGGCTTGAGGTAGACCTTGATCAATCTCAGGCGCTCATAGATTGCTTCCTTCACCTTGTCCAGGTTGACGTCTCTATCTGCGGAGATTGGAATCAGATCTTTGCCTACTCGCTTTTTAGCCTCAGCCACGTACTTTGTACTGACCAGATCGGTCTTGTTCAAGATAGTGACCGATGGGATATATCGACGATTCCCGGCGATCAGGTCGATGAGTTGATCGTCAGTGATGTCCTCTCTGACGATCACGCTGCCTTGATTGATCTTGTATGTGTTCAATATTCCTCGAATAGTAGATTCGGACAAGTGGGTGAGTTTGCAGGTAGTTGTTATGCCGAGCCCGCCTTGAGAGGATCGGTTGATGGTAACATTCGGAGGACGAGTGTCGAGTCGGATTCCCATTTCGTATAGTTCATTCTTTAGCACGCTGATTTGATCGGGTTGAAAAACGTCCAGAATCAAAAGTATCAGATCGGCGTTCTTCGCAACGGATAGCACTCTCTTGCCTCTGCCGGTGCCGGTTGCCGCTCCTGAAATGATGCCAGGCAGGTCGAGGATTTGTATCCTTGCTCCTTGGTACTCAAGTAAGCCCGGAACAACCGTTACCGTCGTGAAAGCGTATGCGGCGACTTTTGAATTGGCGTTTGTTAGCCTGTTTAGGATGGTTGATTTTCCCACGCTTGGCAGACCGATCAGTACGGCGGTGCAGTCGCCGCCCTTCTTCAGCTCGAAGCCGGCTCCGCCTTGTCTAGATCCTTGCGAATGCTCTTGTTCCGACTTCAGCTTTGCAAGTTTGGCTTTGAGCAGACCTATGTGGTGTTCAGTGTGCTTGTTGATCTGTGTTCTTTTCATCTCCTCCTCTATTGCCCGTATCTTCTCTGGTACCCCCATTCTCGTCTGCTCCAAGCAAAAGCGATAGAGCTATCGGCAATAAACCGAACGGTACAACCTGAGAGCTATGGAACAGAAGCCGTCATTTGGCCTTCGGAGGTAAGTCAAGGGGTCACTCTTTTTTCGGTGCTTTATTCGCATCAAAAAGTCGAGGCTAGGGTGTGGCCAAGTGTTTCTCGGTCATCCAAGCGTCGGTTTCCTAGCAAAACGTGTCACAGGAAAGGCGTCGCTTGGTGTTTTGATACTCATACGCAGCTGCTTGACTTCAGTTGTTCCGATAATTTTTGTAGCAGATGTAAGGTATTCCTGGAATTAGTATCTATTTAGCATATATGATCGCATATGAAGAAAATACTATTTGCGAAGTTTCTTATAGTTTCCACACACTGCAGGTAGGTTCTGTGACCTCAACCTTGACGTCGACCACTTCCGCTATGAAGACCAAGTGGAATATGCCATTCATTACATTCGCTGCCTCGCTGGGCACGATGATTGATTGGTATGACTTCTACATTTTTGGTTCCTTGAGTGTTCTGCTATCCACCAAGTTCTTTCCAAAAGGAGACCCTGTCATCGCGTTCTTGTCGACTCTGGCAGTCTTCGCGACGGGTTTTGCCGTGAGACCTTTCGGAGCCGTCGTCTTTGGGAGGATTGGAGATCTCGTCGGACGAAAGTACACTTTCCTGCTGACCATCGGCATCATGGGAATAGGGACAACAGCAATCGGTTTTCTGCCCACATACGACGCGATAGGTATCTTCGCGCCTCTGGCTCTGGTTGTTCTGCGACTTTTGCAGGGGCTTGCACTAGGCGGGGAATATGGAGGAGCCGTGATCTACGTGGCGGAACACGCCCCTGACGAGAAGAGAGGCTATTGGACCAGTTACATTCAGACAACTGCCACGGTTGGGCTCTTTCTCTCATTAATGGTGATCCTTGGCACGAGGAGCCTTGTAGGAAATACCGTTTTCGATGACTGGGGCTGGAGAATACCATTCGTACTCTCAATCGTGCTAGTCGCGTTGTCACTTTTGATAAGATGGAGTCTAAGTGAGACTCCCTTGTTCGACCGTCTCAAGAAACAGGGTAGCCTTTCGAAAAGCCCTACTCGAGACAGCCTCGGCAATAAAAGAAACTGGAAACTCATCTTACTAGCGTTGTTCGGAGCGACCGCGGGTCAAGGAGTGGTGTGGTACACTGGACAATTCTACGCGTTGTTCTTCCTGCAGACAGTCCTGAAGGTGAGTTTTGACATGTCAACTATCATAGTCGCGGTGGCTTTGGCCGCGGGAGCCCCATTCTTCGTATTCTTCGGTTGGCTCTCTGACAAGATAGGGAGAAAGAGAATAATGCTGGCCGGCAATCTGTTGGCGGTGATAACATACTTCCCAATCTACTACGCGATGAATGCTTTCTCGAACCCACCAAACTTTGCAGTTCTAACAGCCCTCGTTTGGGTTCAGGTGATATACGTCACGATGGTATACGGCCCCATAGCCGCGTTCTTGGTTGAATTCTTCCCAGCGAAGATCAGATACACATCTCTCTCAGTTCCATATCATTTAGGAAATGGCGAGTTCGGCGGATTCCTGCCCCTAATAGCGTCAACGATCGTCATAGCTACAGGCAACATATACGCGGGACTAGCCTACCCAATTGCTGTGTCCGCAATGACACTAATTGTAGGCGGGCTTCTTCTCAAAGAAACTAGGCACATCAAAATCTGGGATGAAGTTCGTATGCCGGCACCCCTCACAGTACCAGGCAAGATGATCTCAAGGATTCTAACCCCAGTTGACGGATCAGCACACTCGGACAAGGCTCTTGACTATGCAATATTCCTGGCGAAGAAATGCCAAGCGTCACTCGAAGTCGTTCATGTGTGTCATGCTCCCCCAATCCGCGCTTCAGATATGGAGAGCGATGCCTTCCTTGGAATGCTCAAGCGTGACGCGGACGCGATTTTGGATAAAGCACAGAATCGGGCCAAGGCAGAAGGAGTTGAGGTTGAAAAAATCAAGGAAGTGGGTCACCCTGCAACTCGCATTCTGGAAGTCGCGAGCTCTCACGAGCCTAGTCTCATAATAATGGGAAGCCGGGGGATGAGCGGCATCAAGGAGGCTGTTCTAGGGAGCGTAAGCCACACAGTAAGCCAAGATGCCAAATGCCCAGTTCTCATAATACGCTGAACATCGAGCATGACTTCGGACCACTTCCAAGTGGATGCAGTGAGTGCATGCGTGAAGAGACTCATTCTAGGCGTGCCAGCTTCTCTCCTGCTCTCAGACAAACGCCAAGGATACTACATCCAAAAACAGAGGATTCTGGGTCTCAACTGGGCTTCAAGTCGAATGATAAGGTAATGATTGCCTCTGCCGTTGCGACCCTCGTGGTCATTCCTTGATTCTTCGAATCTCATGCTTCCCGTGCAAATGTCATCAGTTGCTCCGAGCACGCCTCGTTTCTTGTTGCGCGTTATCATGGTTTGAAAGAAGGCAACATCTATACATTCGGACAGCATGACTCACTTTGGGATCTGCGAATCGTAACTGAGCATTGGAGGCATGTGGCACAGAAATGAGCCTAATCGGTAAATCGATCAGACTTGAGCGGATAATGAACCGCAAGAACAAGAGGACAGTCATCGTCCCGATGGATCATGGAGTCTCCGTTGGTCCAATCAAAGGCCTCGCCAACCTGAACGAAGTTGTTGACAAGGTTGCGGAAGGAGGCGCGAATGCTGTCCTCGGTCACAGAGGCTTACCCATGTACGGCCACAGACGATACGGTAGGGACATTGGACTAATCTTGCATCTCTCCGGTAGCTCCATGCTCAACCCGGACCCTAACAACAAGGTTCAGGTAATGACGGTTGAGGAAGCATTAGTGATG
>CAYGWT010000126.1:0-6109 GCA_964353625.1 uncultured Candidatus Bathyarchaeia archaeon
CAATTATGTTTCTTTGCTCGCCAAATAACCCAACAGGCAACCAGTTCTCTGAGACCGATATCGTGGAAGTGCTCAACAAATATCCCGGACTCGTCGTTGTGGATGAAGCCTATGTGGAGTTTACTGAGCGTTCTCTTGTTCCATTGATCAGAACGCATCCAAACTTGGCACTGATTCGAACGTTTTCCAAAGCGTTCGGAATAGCAGGCGCGCGCCTTGGCTACATGGTCGCAAACGCAGAACTCAGCAAAGCCTTAGCAGAGAAAGCGCAGCTCCCCTATCCCATCAGCAGGTTCACGGCTAGACTTGGAATAGAGTGCCTACGAAATCTTGAGGCTATGCGAGACGGCGTCTCCAAGATGAAGCAAGAGCGCAACTGGTTGATGGAACGTCTCGCGCGAATCAAGGGATTCAGGATTTTCAATTCGGAAACGAATTTCATTCTCGTTTGCACTGGTCAGAACTCTGCCAAGATTTCCGCCAGACTTCGAATGCTAGGGGTATCTGTCAAGGACATCGGTGACGTGCTTGGTTACAAGGGGTGTTTCCGAGCAACTGTTGGCACGAGACCTATGAACGAAAAGTTGCTGAGCGCACTTGAGGAGGTCATGAGCGACGGATAGATTTGACGGATACAAGCAGCTGGACATGAACGGTAACCATGGATTATTGCGTGTCTCAAAGATGGACGCGCTTGGGCTCACTGACGCGGTCATCTTTGATGTAGACGGCGTCCTGATCGATTCACGTGGCTCATATGACCGAGCGATAGAGGTTACCGTCTCCCATTTCCTGTCCAGCATTCTTGGGCTGAAGTTGAATCCGACTTTCCCAACGCAGCAACTTGTTGAATTTCTTAGAACAACGGGGCAATACAACAATGACATCGACGCGACGGCAGCCATCCTAGTCAGCATCGTAGCCAGTCTTCCAAGCGAGGAAGTCAAGAAATGCCTTCATGATCAGAGCAAGAGAGTCGTAGGACTCCAAGAAGCGCTTGACTCTGAAGCGTTTCCCGCCCAAGTGTTGAGTCTATCGAAGACAGCTTTGCATGGATTCGCCTCATTCGCGAATGAAATCAAAGCGGAAGTCTCGAACTCGGCAACAAGCATACACGGACTTCTCGAGAGACTAGGTTATCCAGGCGGGCCGGTATCAAGTTCGCTTAGCAGAGTCTTCGACGAATACTACTATGGCCCTGAACTCATCAAGCAACTCCACGGGCTAGACCCAGTCGTAGGCTGCAAGAGAGGGTTGATAGATTTCGAAAAGGTCATCGTATCAGCGGAAACGTTGCAGCTGTTGTCCTCCCTTGTGCCGAAGGGTACCATAGGCATTGTATCAGGCAGGTCACGCCTAGGGACCGAACAAACCCTCGGCGAACTAATGAGATTCTTTCAGGATGGACCGATGATCTTCCTTGAGGACCACGACCCACAAATCAACACGAAACAACCAATTCCAGGCAAACCCAGTCCGGAATCTCTCTTGCTCGCAGCTGACCATACGAAAGCCTCCAAAAGCATCCTCTACGTCGGAGATTCCGTGGAAGACCTAATGATGACCAACAACGCGAATCGGGCACTTGCCAAGTTCACATTCTGCGGTGTAACACCGCTGGCCAATAGCCCGCATAGAACGACCGCACTTGCGGAACTCGGTGCCGACGCTATCCTGCAGTCAGTGAATGATCTGCCCTTTCTTCTATCGAGTGTTAGGTGATTGAGTTGTCTCGAACAGGAAGTTTGCTTAGAACCACAAGAGAGACCAAAGTGAACGCAAAGGTCGAAATTGACGGGACTGGAAAGGCACAGGTTAAGACTACGATCCCGTTCCTCGATCATCTTCTCGTTACACTTGCAACTCACAGTCTTGTAGATATCCAAGTCGAGGCTTCCGGCGATCTCTCACACCACATCGTGGAGGATACGGCGATCACGCTCGGAGAAACCATATCCAAAGCGCTCGGCGAAAGAAACGGGATCACACGCTTCGGCTGGGCCTTGGTGCCAATGGATGATGCATTGGCTCTCGCATCCCTAGACCTAGCGCGTCGTCCGTATTCATCCGTTGAGTTGAAGATCAGGAACGCAGCCATCGAAGGACTGAAGAACGAGGACATAGCCCACTTCATCAAATCGTTCGCGACATCGCTCCAAGCCAGCCTGCATCTCAAAGTTCAGTACGGCGAGAACGACCACCACAATGTCGAGGCAGCTTTCAAAGCGCTTGCCCTTTCCCTCAGACAAGCATGCACAATCGACCCGCGTCAAAGCGGGCCTCCAAGCTCAAAGGGAGCAGTGTAGTTGAGCGTCGCAGTCTTCGACTACGGTGCTGGAAACCTGTTCAACATAGCCCTAGCCCTCAGACGCCAAGGGCTCGACACCAAAGTCGTTGACCAAATCCCAGAAAGATCTGAATTTGACGGCCTAGTTCTGCCGGGCGTCGGCAACTTCAAACCTGCAATGATGAGACTGAGACCGTATCGGGATCGAATCTCTGAAATTGCAGCGCAAGGACGACCCGTCCTCGGAATCTGCCTCGGCATGCAGGTGATCCTCGACTCAAGCGAGGAGGGGCCGTCCGACGGGTTGAGCCTAATCAAAGGGGAGGTTGTGCGGCTGCCGGATTCAGTGAAGATACCGCACATGGGATGGAACCAACTGGAATTCATCAAGCCTAATGTAATCCTCGAAGGAGTGAATGAAGGCTCTTGGTGCTACTTCGTCCATTCGTACTACCCGCGCACGGATGAATCGATAGTTGTAGCCAAAACAAACTATGGAGTAACGTTTCCGTCGGTCATCGAGTCCGGGAACCTGATTGGTACTCAATTCCACCCGGAGAAATCTGGGAAAGTGGGCGCGGCGTTGCTTCGCAACTTTGCAAGGATCCTGAGAAGGTAACCTAACGATGAGAGTGTATCCTGCAATCGACCTAATGGGAGGAAAGGTTGTCAGGCTGACAAAAGGCCGAGCGAGTGATGCTAAGGTCTACTCAACCGATCCCGCTGCTTTGGCTCGGTCTTGGTCAGGAACCGGAATAGACGGTATTCATGTTGTAGACCTAGACGGAGCTTTCGGTCAAGGCAACAACCTCGACGCGATCAGACAGATCGCCCGATCTACAGAAATGCCAATTCAAGTTGGAGGCGGCATACGAACCGCGACGATTGCACGCGAACTGATCGAAGCTGAGGCGGACGCACTTGTAGTCGGGACAGTTGCTCTAACGGATGAAACCACATTCAATCACATCGTAGAAATCGTTACGCTACCGAGGATTGTCGTTGCGCTTGACTATCGCGGTGAAGATGTACTCATCAATGGTTGGCGACAACTCTCAGGCATCAAACTGGATCAAGCCCTGCAACATCTCATGCATGCGAATGTGTCCAGCTTCCTGCTCACTTCCACAGAACGAGATGGAATGATGGATGGGACTGATATTGATACGATCACACAGATCTGCCAACGATATGATGCGGCGAGGATTTTCGCGAGCGGCGGCGCAAGATCCACGACCGACATAGGTGCACTGAGAGATGCCGGAGCCTACGCCGTCATAGTAGGCAAGGCTATCCTAGAAGGAACTCTCCCGATTTCAGACGCGGTCAAAGCAGGAGCTGGCTAGCCGCATGCCTCTGGCGAAACGAATCATTCCATGTCTCGACGTTAGAGATGGACGGGTCGTGAAGGGGAAACATTTCGTTGACTTGAGAGATGCAGGCGACCCCGTTGAGCTTGCCTCCCTCTACCGCGACCAAGGAGCCGACGAACTAGTCTTCTTGGACATAACGGCGTCCGTTGAGAAGAGGGAGATCCGCATCAATCTAGTCAGGGACGCCGCGCGCGTGCTAGACATACCATTCACAGTAGGCGGCGGTATTCGAGATCTCGAGGACGTGAGACAGATTCTATGCTCAGGAGCAGACAAAGTGGCTGTGAACACCGCCGCCGTTGAGAAACCTTCACTTATCACTGAGATCGCTGACATCTTCGGACAACAATGCGTTGTTGTTGCCATAGATGCGACCCGAGTTCTCCGCGACGGGAAGGAATGGTTCCAGGTTCACACTTACGGCGCTAGAACCAAAACCCAACTGGACGCGCTGGAATGGGCACGTCGATGCGAACAAGCAGGCGCAGGCGAGATACTGCTTACCTCGATTGATCGCGATGGAACCTTGGATGGCTTCGACCTTCCGCTTACGAACGCGGTTTGTTCATCTGTTAGGGTACCGGTGATCGCCAGTGGTGGATGCGGCATGCTGGAGCATTTCCTCGCAGTATTCAATCAAACGTCCGCAGATGCAGCGCTGGCTGCGTCTATCTTCCACTACGGAACCTTCACGATCCCCACTGTGAAGAACTACCTAAAACAGAACGGAGTCGAGACGAGACTTTGAAGATAGGTCAACTAGCATACAAGACGGTTTTCGAGAATCGGAGACTTATCCCGGTTGTTGTGCAGGACTACGCAACACGCGCAGTTCTGATGGTCGCCTACGCGAATGCCAAGGCCCTCAACGAGACAGTGAGAACCGGTTTCGCACACTACTGGAGCAGATCGCGACAGGAGTTGTGGAAGAAAGGGCAGACATCCGGGAATGTGCAGAGAATCATCGAGATTCTCGTAGATTGTGACGCAGACACTCTGCTGTACTTGGTCGATCAGACAGGCCCCGCTTGTCACCTTGGAACACGAACATGCTTCCATCGCCCGCTCCAAGAATCAGTCGCTACGAAAAAGAAATTTGATAGAACGATGATCACGCAAATTGTTAAAGCTTATTCCCAAAGCAACGTCGTCGAACGGAAATGGCACAGAGGAGGCTCAAGACGAGTATACAGATACATAGTGACCCCGTTGACCGAGAATATACCGCCGCCGAACCCTCTCTGGTCGGAATGGATCGCAAACGTGATTCACCAACAAACGCCGAACGACATAGACAAAGTTCTGACAGCAGAATCATTTGGGCTTCCAATCGCTCAGCTGGTCGCGAGCCTCAAAGGCAAACCACTCGCAGTCATCAGAAAGAGAAACCTCCATGACTCGTCAAGACTCCTTGCGAAAACAAGTTACGCGTCGGGGTTCGAGCACGGAACCTACTGGATCTATGGCGTTTCGAAGGGAGACAAGATTCTCCTAGTCGATGATGCCATATCAACTGGAGGGACCCTTGCGCCTCTAGTGTCTATTCTGAAAGAACGAGGTGTCAGCATCTCAGACGTGTTCTGTGTTCTCGAGAAACCGGAATACCAAGGCGTCAGAAATGTGAGAAAAGCAACCGGATTCAATGTTAAGACTCTGTTTCGAGTTGATACAAGATCTCGAAAATGCGTACCGACCAGATATGCCCACCGATGAGAAACGCTGTTTCTCGACTGCCAAATGAAGAAATAGGATACCGAATTTTATGCGCTAACCTAGAATCCTCGACCATGCCGAAGAAACTAGCTTGTATTGCGTTTGAAGATAGGACTAGATACCAGAATGCTAGTGCCACGATCGTCTATAGTATGTATTAACTGAGAAGTCAAGCAAGGGCTTCCCTGCTCTTTGAACAAAGGAAAGATCGGAGATCCGAGCGTCCAGCAAGCAGGAGATCGTAAAGACCACAGCTTGGAGGATAAACGAATTTAACACGCACCAGTCGACCCTTGAGCAACTGATTGGCGCTGTCTTCAGGATTGCTTGACAATCTATGAAAGTCGACAGAAGAGGATTGATCAAGCTAATTCCTGTAGTCGCTGTGGCTATTGTGACGGGGTTATGGTGGTTTTTTGAACAAACGGCAAGAGAGGCAACTATGGGATCTCAGACTACAGCAACGACGTCAATGGCATCGCAGACTGCATCTATAACTTCGGTAGCCCTCCAGGCGTCATCGACAATTCAGGTTTTCGATTTCCCAGTAACATGGAACGGAGATCAACCGACTACGGTGAACTTGAACGACCACAGATTGAGCGTCAATGGAGACGTATCGAAGCCGCTGCAACTTACGTTAGACGATTTGCGGGCTATGCCAAATGTGCAGAAGACATTGGAGATCCGATGCGTAGAAGGGTGGGCGGCCAACGTTCTCTGGGAGGGCATACCG
>CAYGWT010000127.1:0-1889 GCA_964353625.1 uncultured Candidatus Bathyarchaeia archaeon
ATAGACTCGTAACGAATATGCATCCAAAATAAGGCTTTTGCTGCGTTCATTCTGCGTTGGGTCGCATTGCATCGAGTTATGATATTCCAAATAATCGTCCTTGAGGACGCCCAACCCTGCTGTCTCGCATGGACTCTTGCCTAATCGTTATTCACGCTCGATGCCAATACTCCGTCCAGCAACCTCTCAATACTGTCGGCTGCTGTCCGGGCTTCCAGCGCTTTTCCGTGTAATGCTGATTGAAACAGATCGTTATCGTAAGGTATCGAAGCCTCCACCTTGATGTCTCTTCTCGCTAATTCTCCTCTCATGAATGCGACTGTGTCTTCGTCTCCGACCTTGTTGAGGACTGCACGAAACTCGATACCCATAGAATCTGCGAGTTTCTTCGCTTCTCTGCAGAGTTCCAGAGCTTCGTATGACGGATCAACGACGAACAAGATCATCTCAGCAAGCGCGTCCAAGCCTCTTCCGAAGTGTTCCACGCCTGCCTCCGTGTCAAAGACTACGAGAGTTCCACACTTGAATGGGTAGGAGAGAATCTCCCTCGATATTGCTCCATGAGGACAAGCACACCCTGAACCGGCCTCTCGAATCTTTCCAACCTCGACAAAGGAGAGCCCCGTGCTGTCGGTCTTCTCCATGACAGACTTGACTGCGGCTTGAAGCTCCTCAGATGCAGCATCCTTCAGCGTTCCAAACGCGTGAGTCCTACCTCCTATCATGTCCATTAAAGCCGGACCGGATTCGCTTATGCCGAGCAATCTCCTTATTCCCGGATTAGACTCATCCGCGTCCACTACGACCACATGGAGCCCGCGCCTGACAGCGAGCTTCGCTAGAAGTGCAACTGTAGTAGACTTGCCGCTGCCGCCTTTCCCCGCCACAATGACCCGCGTCGCGCGTTCCAAGCTAACATCGAAACAGCCGTTAGGATTAGATGATAATATCTGTTTTCAAGGCGTGCGAAGGTCAAGGAAAAGTTGGGGCCCAGATTAAGTTGCCAAGGAAGTCGGCGAAGGTCCCTATCGCGTGCTCAGAGATAACTCGATTGCGATCCTCGCCCTCGATGACGAATCAAACATAGCACGCATCCTGGACGCATTCTCAAGGAAAGAGTTGAGAAGCTTCCCTTACCCAGAGGAGTCTCAATAGTTGGGGAGTAAGATGAGAAAGAAAAGCGTGGGCGCATACGGGGCGAACGCGGAGGTTACATTTCATCCCGTAGGCGTCGTGAGGACCCAAGCCTCAGACGATGAGGTAAGGGAGCGCAGTCGAGAACTTGAGGCAACGATAGAGGTCTTTCCAGAGTTCCATGAAGGACTTGACGGGCTGGAGGGCTTCTCACACATTTTCGTACTGAGCTTCCTGAACAGGTTGAAGCCTGAGCAGATTGGTCCATTGAAGGTGAAACCGCGGCGACTGCTAAGAAAGGGTTTCAAGCTCGAAGAGTTGCCACTCGTAGGAGTATTCGCTATCGACTCCCCTACCAGACCTAATCCGATTGGATTATCGCTCGCAAAACTTCTACGTAGGGAAGGGGGTAGGCTGATGGTTCTCGACCTCGACTGTTTCGATGGAACCCCGGTCCTGGACATCAAACCCTACAGAGACGACTACAGAGTGGAGCAGTACGAGCTTGCCGGATGGTACCGCGGACTACGCGACAAAGCAGGTCGAGATGTGTAGCCAGTACATTGTGAGCACAATGGAGCTGAGTTCGTCTGCCTCAGGATGACCTATGTTGAGCTTTCCGTTCAGAGCACTCTCCCAGCGCTGGATCCTCTTGCCACACAACGGAGTCAATACGATTCATAGTCAACCAGAGAATAGAAGCAAAGTCCAAGCGAACCTACCCTAAGAGCCCCAAAGCGCTCGAAAAGCCCACA
>CAYGWT010000128.1:0-1875 GCA_964353625.1 uncultured Candidatus Bathyarchaeia archaeon
CTAGCAGAGAGACAAGAATTGCTTTGGCGGGATGCACCGACTGTTTTTCCACGAGGATAAAGCTACTGAAAGCAAACGCTACCAAGAAAGTAATTATGCTTGAGTAGAAGATTTTGCCTTGAAAGAATCCCACTCCGAAATATGCGAAGCCTAACCATGGGATGCCAAGGTCGAGATAGGTCTTGCCCGAATACCACCACAAAAAGGCTGTACCGGAACTGAAGATGCCCACGCAGAGAATTGTGATCTTTGTGAAAGTTCTCAATCCGGACAAACCCAAACCGAAATACGTGCGCTGTGCCGCATCGATGACTTTGGTAGTCGGAGCAAGTCTCTTGGATTGCCGATTGGTTCTACTAGCGCTCACGTTGAAGGCTATCAGAAGCGTGGATGTCAAGCCGGTGAAGATTCCAACGGAGATCAGGAACGGATCGAAGTTACTCTTCGTTTCAGGAGTGTTTGGTTCAAACCGAATTATGCTTCCCTGATTCGCCGCGATCCATTCTATGATATTGGTGTAGGTTTGCCATCTGTCTTCGCTGCCTGATGCAACGAGCTGCCTGGGATGCACAACAATGACGGCGACCCCATAAAGATCCCATGAGTTCCTGATCTCTTGGGTTACAGATTCAAAGGATGAAAGGGCCCAAGTGTCGTTTTGCACAACTGTGGCCGTCGTCACTGTCTGGGGAAGATAGGCGATGCCGTCTTCCTTCCTCGGTATGTCCCCTACATATACGGATGAGGACATTAGCGTTAGGCCGTCGGTCTTCACAGCATAGATGGTGTCTTGGTTGAACTGGCTAAACGGTGGAACAAAAGCCAAGACATTAGCGTCCAGAATCTGGTCAAGTTTATTTTTCCCGTATTGGATCTCGCTTACCTGTGCGCTTCGCGAGAGATTAGCAAAAGACACGTGATGCCATCCGTGAATGGCTAATGTGAAGATTTCTTGGGTCAGCCCTTCCTTGACCTGATCGACTAGTTGCGGATCTAGGCCGAACCGGGTAGGAATTATTGAAAGCATAGCCGGAATGCCGTGATCTATGTGATATTGGAGCAGGGCCTTCTCGGGTCGTGCGTACAATGATGGTTCGCCGTAGTCTTGCACGTCATCAATTCGGATAACAACCGCTCGTTCGCCAACCGGAAACAGTGCTTGGCTGGATGATAAGGTCAGGGATGCGATGAGAAAGATGGTTAGAATTTCTTTCATTTTGTGTCCCGACTATCGTCCTCTAAGCGGCAACGGAGTCTGTCATGCCAGTACGAACGAAACGAGTTAGCGAGTCAGCCACCTGCTGTCACGGAGAGTAAGGAACGCGATTGGGATCTGCCAAACCAATACGAGCGCATATAGGACGCTCCATAGTATCGGGAAGATCCAGCCTTGGTGGATGCCGTGCTTGTTGCAGTAGGCAAGATATACGAACGATACAAGTGCCAGCCCGATGAGATAGAAGAATGGAAGAGTTGATTCGAGAGCCGGTAGAATGAAGAATACGCGTAGTACGATAACGAAAGAGAACAAAGTCAAGAACGCGTTCGAATAGAAGCTCATCGCCATGATCGGATGTTTCTTCCAAATGAATTTCCCCACGAAGTATGTCTCGCGAATCCAAGACTTCTTCCAGCGAAGCTGCTGTTTCCAGAATCCCTTGAAAGTCGTGGGAACAACGGTTTCTGTTATTGCCAGTGGCTGATATGTGGCGCTTAGGCCAGTTCGAAGTACGAACGTCGTGAGTCCTCGATCGTCTCCGTAAGTGCATCGCATACCCCAGAACTTCTGATTCTCCCACTCCTCGAGAAACCTCATAATGACTGATTTCGGGTATGCAGCCAAGCAACCGGAAAGACAGATCACCGAATCGTACA
>CAYGWT010000129.1:0-1673 GCA_964353625.1 uncultured Candidatus Bathyarchaeia archaeon
AGCACCGTCGTCCTCTTTGGGTTGACCGGAAACATCTTCCTATTCTTTGAAAGCAATAGGTTCTCTACCGTGGCTCTTCCAACGCTGTTCTCTTTCTCGCTGGCGCCGATAACAGCAACCGTCTTCGGATTGAGCATTCTCCTTTGCCCATCGGTCCTATCAGTTGCAATAATGCTCAACTTGGTCATCTCGCCCGGGGGTGGCTAGTTGCGCTACTGGTCGGAAACAGTCTCTTATAGGCGAACCTGATCTGTCGCCAGCAGTTGCAGCCGTGTTCTCGATACTTCAAGTCTTAATACGGAGTTCACTTACCCATCCGAGCGACTTGGAAGATGCCAAAATCCATAGTGTTCTTCACCAACAGAAAGGCTGAGACGTACTACAATATGCTTGACAAGTTGGAACACGTGCTTAGCGAACTTGGCCTTTCGCGGGCGATCAAGAGAGGGGACAAGGTGATGATCAAAACACACTTTGGCCAGTGGGGCAACACGAACTACATCCGCCCCGCATACGTCCGCAAAATAGTTGAAATTGTCAAGGCCGCAGGCGGGGAACCCTTCGTTGCTGAATCCTGCGGACTAGGCTATGGTGATGGGGGACCATATGGAGGACGAACGACCGCCCCGGAATATGTCAAGATGGCAGCATTGAACGGGTTCAGTGAGGCTACTCTGGACGCTCCGATTATCATGGCTGACGGTTACTGGGGAACAGATACTTACGATGTCACAGTTGATGGCGACTTCATCAAGAAGGTCGATGTTGCGTCTGCTGTGCTGGATTGTGATCAGGTAATAGTGCTTAGTCATGCGAAGGGGCATCTTCATGGGGGCATCGCGGGCAGCCTCAAGAATCTCGGGATCGGTTTGGTTGGCAAGCGCGGCAAGGCCGCGATGCACGTCATGGGCGAGGTCAGGATTGACCCTGCCAAATGCAGGGGGCCTGAATGTTCCAAGTGTCTCGATGTCTGTCCTGTGAGGTGTATTGTGATGGAGGAGAAGGCGGAGATTGATTCAGGAAGATGTATCTCTTGCACTCACTGCGCAAGCGTCTGCAACAGAATTGGCGTAAAAGCTATTGCAGTCAAATGGAGGCTTGACCACGATCAGGCTCCAAGGTTCGTCGAGAACGCTGCTGGCGTGGTCAAGTCGATTGGCGCTGACAAGTTCTACTACGTCAACCTGGCAATTGATATCTCTGATAAATGCGACTGTTGGAACGTAGGCGCCATGCTACTGGTTCATGATATTGGGATCTTTGGATCGCGCGACCCTGTGGCTGTGGATCAAGCATGCTTTGACGCTGTCAGCAACGCAGAGCCAAATCCAGAATCCATCGTTGGCAAGTTGAAGCCTGGTGTAGACAAGTTTGCTGTCGCCCATTCTTCGAAGGACCCGAAGACCGGCAAGACGCTTCATCTTGCAGACACTCAACTGGCACACGCCGAGAAGATGGGCCTCGGAAACAGAGACTACGAACTGGTTACATTGACTAAGGAGCCGCCGAAAGGGCATGAGTCTTAATGAGAAGAATTTCCTACCCGTGCCGAAATCGATGACGGAGGAGAGGGCTGAAGGTCGCAGCTGAGCGGGAGAGTCGCGCTTGTCACAGGAGGCGGGCGAGGTTTAGGACGTGCGATGGCGCTCGCATTTGCCGGCGCAGGAGCAGAT
>CAYGWT010000130.1:0-4695 GCA_964353625.1 uncultured Candidatus Bathyarchaeia archaeon
CCATCTAGGTCGCGCTTAGTACGACCGATTGCAGCTGCACTAACCTTAGGTCGCAAAGCTTGTCAAGTGCTCTATTGTGAAACCGGACTTTTTACCGTATACGGTTTGAACATAGAATCTGCACTTCGCCGATTGGCAGTCACGTTGTGCTTCCCGTGAATCGAATCAAGCATTCATAGACCCTCGACAGAATTCGAAAACATCCTTGACTCACGTAGGTAGTGATCAATCTCATGATTGACCAGACTGGCTTCCAACTCGCGAGGTTTCTCTCAGCATTTGGCATTTATGGGCACGCAATAACGGCGTCGGCAGCAGGAATTCTCTTGATATGTTTCAGGATTTCAGGTATTCTTGCAGAATCTTGAGCCCGTCGCCGTCGATACTATGATAGATCATTTCTCCAGTCACTAGGTTTTTCATGAGGCGAGCGGCGAATGTCTGTTTCCCGGAAGCATGTGCTTTTTTGATGATCACCCATGTGACTCCATCCCATACAATCTCGGCGAGGCTCCGAGGAAGTTTGGAGACCAACGAGCCTCGTCTGGCAATCTTGTAACCTAGACTCTCAGAGATTCTGCTGAGTCTATTGGCCTCAACCGGGTCTTTCAGCACAACCCAGAGTTCCTTCCCCGAAGGAAACTGCACTATATCGACATCCTTGACTCCCGGCACTGATCTGAGTTCTGAAGCAATTGGTTCGGGATCGCTGATCATAAACGCGACAAAGAATCCGCCAAAGAGAAAAGGTTTTCCAATTACTCAGAATTATGAGTAGAATTCAATAGCTCTCAGGCGCTGCAACGAGCGTTCATATGATCAGAGTGGAATATGTTCAGTCGTTGAGAGAACGATACAAGCAAGAGCCTTAGTAACCGAACCGCTCGTCCTTCATACGGGCCGCCGGTGTCTGATTCAGCTAGGGGTTCTACTTGATTTCACGCTCTTCCTCGTGCCTTGCTTTTTCTTTTGTCGTTTTCGCATCCTATAATCTGGCTTTGCTCAACTTTTTCAAAACACTCTCTCCCACAATACTGTTGAGAATATTGTCGGACTTGCATTTCAGGATGCCTAGCGCCAAGGCGGTTTCGGCTTGGTTAAACTCAAAGTGGTCGCCCGCACCTCCCCGCGTGAGGACACAGTAGCCATGAATTGTGCTCTCACCCCTGCTTCGGTTAGGTAAGTTCCTTTCACCTTCCAGGCACCCTTCTCATCCGGCCCCTCCGTCTCCTCTTCGACGGATAAGGTGGCAATCTTCCCGTGAGAAGTTCTAGTGCCGAGGAAGTACTTTCTTACAACGCTTTTCGCATCTTCAGATGTCCCGATTCGCATCTTCCACCCTGCTTCAATCAATCGACTATAGGAAGCAGAGATTATAGCGCTTCGGCTAAGGCCTCAAATCAGAGAGCACTCTGCTTCTGGTTCGGATCTGGTCTGATTTTGGAGTAGGCAGTGTTATTAGTATCGCTGGGATGCTGAAGAGGCAAGTTAGGTATACGGGCTGAAGTCAAGCGTCCTACCGTAATCATCCGTGTCGGCGTCTAGGTTTTTTCCCGAAGAACTAGCTAAACGAACTGAACGAGGTGAAACGTATGAGCTTTGAAGGTTCCTTCAACAAGCCAGTTGAGGAAGGTAAGGAGTACGAACTTGATATCAAAGAGACTAGCCGTCGCGGTGACGGAGTAGCACGGATTGAGGGTTTCGTAGTCTTTGTTCCCCAAACAAAACCTGGCGACCATGTGAAGGTTAAGATCAAATCTGTTGGTCCAAGATTCGCAACTGGCGAAGTCGTTCAATAGAACCCTGGGAGGTTCTCCTCCCAGTTTCCCTATTTCTAAATTCTCGATTTTTTTGTATAGTAACTGTATGATTGTGCGTACTGCAAAAAGTCAGGCGCCGAGGCGAACTTACGCTGGTACCTCGAAGTAGTGGCGCTGTCCTTTCGTATCTTCCTCGTAATCGTACTTCTTGCCCGACTTCCTATCGATGTAGACGCCTGAGCCGATGTGGTCAATCTGCATGCCGTTTATTCGAGCTGTTTGGTAGTCGAGTACGTTGACATAATTTCGGCCCTCTATTTGTTTCCAATCTTGTGTCGGTAGGGGTTCGCTTGTCTCCAAGAGCTGGAGAAACGTTCGTGGCGAACTTACCTCCTTATGACCATTAGTACAAGTGAAGTTCCTTGAGTCCATGAAGTCATTGAACTTCGCGTATGTACCTGTGAATTGAAAGTTCGTGCCACACTTTCGGCAGTTACACTGAAAAATTCGATTCGACATATGGTACTATCGCAGGCCCAGCTTATAGGTGTCACTATGATTCACGAACGATCTGTCAAACTGTACCGGCAATCAGTAAAAAGAAAGCCGGAAACGAATTGCGTCACCGACTAATTTGTTTCCGTCGGCGGTCAATTTCCGCAGCAAGTAGCTCCGGAGTGCGTCGACAAGCCCAAAAAACGCTCTTCATACTATCTCACCGCCACAGGATACCGCATTCTTTCCTCGAATAGACTAGAAGGTCGACCGTCGCTTATTAGCCCGTCCCTTGCGGTTTTTCAGCAGTTCACGATCGCGTGATCGTATGCATCAATCCATTGCGTCATACAGGATGTTGCACTGAGTCCGCCAAATCGACGTACATACATTCTGAAGAACATCCGCAAACCTACTACAAAATAGAGGGCCAACACGGGCTTGTAGGACTTGTGTCTCGAGAAGAGTATCAGCCCCCATACACCGGCTCCGATTCCGAGGAAAAGAATCCGATCAAGTAGGGCGCTGAAGAAAATCGCGGGCAACGCAAACCCGATCGCGACGAAAGTCGCTATGATGGGTGGCGCTGTACTCAACTCGAATTTGGTAAAGACCGTAGAGTTTCCGGGGTATCTGTCACTGTCAACATTGGTGATATCTTTCAGGAGCGAGGCGCCGGTGGCGGAGCGAGCCTGGTGGTTGATTGTTGTTCGTTCTCTTCATATGAGGTCAGTTTGACGGTCTTCAAGTAGGCTCGCATAATCTCGGCTTGAACAACTAGCGAAAGGAGGGCCACACCAAAGGTCATTGCAACCAGCGTGTTCTTGAAACGGGTTTCAGGCAATGAAAGTGCCAAAGCAATCGAGACTGCACCTCGTAATCCCGCGAATGCAATAACTCTCGTCCAAGAATGTGGGATCTTCTCCCGCAGCATCTTCGCGAATCCGATTATTGGGTAGACGCTGATGATTCGCGCAACGAGTATTGCCAAGAAAGCAGCCGCTATGAACGGTGCATAGGTGACAAGCATCATAACGTCTGTCTTCAACCCAATGAGGAGGAACGCAAAGGAAGTGGCCATGAATGTCACTACTTCCCAGAACTTGGTCATGGTAGTTCGAGTTTCCTCAGACATTGCGGTTCGCATGGTACGATTTCCCATGTATAGACCTGCTATTGGAACAGCGATCAATCCGGACATGCCTAAGCTTTCAGCGAGGGCATAGGAGCCGAACATGACGGCTATTGTGAATGTTGTCTCGGCCAGAGGCTCCGTAATCAGTTTGTGCAGTAATTCAGCTGCGGCTGAAACTAGAACGCCGACCGCGACTCCTCCTAAGAGGTTGTAGGCGAATAGGCTTAGGCTTTGGGGGTTGAAGGACAGGGAGACAGCCACACCGTACAGTATGACAGGTGTTGCATTGTTGAAGTATGCTTCCGATTCCAGAAGAGCCGTCAGTCTCTCTGGCGCTCGCACTCTCTTCAGGAGATTGACGACTGAAACAGGATCGGTGGGGGAAATTATGACGCCAAACATCAGTGCTGCTGAGATAGGCAGGCCTACGACGATATTCAGAACGAGCCCCGTTATGATGGTGGAGATGACAACTCCGAATATGGCTAGGCTTATCACTGTTTTCTCAACGGTTCGGAAAGTCTGAAAGCGGGTGCGCATGGCTGCCTCGAAGATCATGGGGGGAACGACGAAGCCAAGTATGACACTGCTGTCGAATGGAACGGTTTCTAGGGCGCCTCCAATTCTCAGGAGCGATAGTACAAGGCCAATGATGATGATGACTGTAGGGTATGATGCTTTGAGTCTGGCGCTTAGTATGGCGCCCAGGAAGGACAGGAATATGACTAGTGACACGACAGTCATTGGAGACCAAGCGACGAGGTCAGCCACTAACTGAACACCCTATGCATTCATAGATGCGTACATAGGCGCCTGTGGTCTATATCCTATTCTGAACGAGCCTGATTCTTATCCTCATAATCCTTGGAATCTGAACAAGTTCTACAAAGCGCATCTTCACGAAGCGTTAGGCTTCCTAGAATGGTAGGTCTTGAACCAAAACCGTTCCGATTGATCGACAAGGCTTTAAGTTGGTGACGGTTCCACGGCGGTGTAAAATAGCAAAAGGAATGGAAGACGATGGCACTCGCTGGTTGGGAATGGATAGTAATTGCAGGCGTCATCATCATCTTCTTCCTCTGGGGCCCCAAGAAGATACCTGATCTTGCTAGGGCGATCGGTCGGGCACGAGGAGAATTCGAGAAAGCTTCCAAAGAAGAGCCAAGTCCGATTGAAGAGAAACCTGCACACACAAGCGCTGACAATGCTTTGATTGACACCGCTAAGAAGCTTGGTATCTCCACTGAAGGCAAAACCATAGATGAGATAGCGCGCGAGATCGCTAAGAGAGCCAGCGCGAGTAAA
>CAYGWT010000131.1:0-2738 GCA_964353625.1 uncultured Candidatus Bathyarchaeia archaeon
ACAAAGCGGCTCCTATTTGGATCATCAAGTACACCTTCTCTTGGGGGGATCTACTAAGACTCGGAAGTTGGAGGCTGAACGTCGAGGCTACGGATATCTACGGTAATTCAGGGTCAAGCTTTCTTGAAGTGGTCACGGAACCTTACACATTGCTGGAGATAGTCATTGTAGTCGCAGCTGTACTTCTTGTAGCTAGGTGGCTGCTCTCGAAATTCTGGCGGCGCCTGTATCTTGAGACGAAGCGAAGTCTGTCTACGTTCAGACGGAGCCCAAATAGCCCATCGCTGGGGCGTTACTTCAGCAATTCGCCCGTTACTCCGTGGATTCGGAGTTCTTTCTCTCTGCCAAGATACTTGTATCTGAAAACATAGACTGGCAATTCAATAAGACTAAGTTCTGTGACCTCAAACCTATTCGTCAATATCTTGTTGAAGACAGGCGGTGGTTTCACCACTTTACCATGAAGAACCCGCACAACATCTTCCGCCTGCAAAGCCAACGGCGCGAACTTGACAGCCGGTTTCTGCTCCTTGCGCTCACGGTCTTCCTCCATGCAATGCATTTGCGGCTTCTTCTCAAGCAGGTACTCCATCGAAACATCCTCCTCGCCTTCCCCGTTTACAATGATCGATGCATCACTGAATTGACGTGCAAGTTCTATAGCGCCGTCGACTGTGAAATATCTAGGCTCAGATCGTGCCGTTAGAATTCGCTTGAGCCTGCTTCTTGCTCTAGCCATGATAGCGCGTTCAGCCTTCAGTTGTGAAGTCAATGTTAGCATTCGTCCGCCCATTTGGACAGCGATGACATCATCAGGGACAGTCACCGTGTACGTCTTCCCTCGGAAGTAGAAGCATTCGTGATATCCCCTCACACGCCAAAACGGAAAGAATACCAGTGCAGGTTCACTTACCAAGCGTGTTCGGCCAGGTCGTACTCGCAGCCATCCAATAGGCCCAAAGGCTTTAGCTTTCCGCGATTCTGCAATCTTCCGAGCCTGATCAAGTGACATGGGGTCAATCATATACGTCTGGACTCGAATGCTTGAAGGTGTCCAACCGTTTCCCACTCGCGACTGATCAAAAGTCCCTGCGGACTTGAAGACGGACTCGAATTCAGCGAGTGTAGAATCAAGCAAATCCTTGATTCTGGCGAGTCTCTCGTCTTCGCTCATATCAGGAATAACCCCTACCCGGCGCTCCGTTGTTCGCGGAGCGCTAGCTAGTGCTGTGAAAACTATCTCTTGCTACTATTGCTTTAGCGTAAGGCGCCCTGTTCTTCCCGGGCTAAGTTGCGCTTCGCCTCTGAAGCTTGTGATGTAGCCATTCTCAATCCGTACTTCATCATTGACTTTGAAGTTGTCTATCTGCTCATTCCATAGGGACAGCTTGATCGATCCAGAATCGTCTGTCAAGATAGCATCGACTACTCTACTCTCGCCGTATCTGGTCTGGACCTGTCGGGGTTCTCCCTTCTCCGTGATTCTGCCCTCGACATTGACTGCTTTCATCCCCGGTGTTAGTTCAGTTATCTTCATGGAAGATCGCTGCCCTAACAGACTGAGATTATGTATTAAAGACTTCGCGCCTAGAATTGCGCGGAGAGCCGGATGTCGTTGTCCTTCTGTGGGGGCAAACCGTCCATTGGTCGTTTGATGGGCACGATCTCGACCTGTTCGACAACGGCTATCTGACAAATGGCGTTTACATGTTCGCGAAGGACGCACATCACTTCTTCTGTTGATTCGACTGTTAATCTCTTGATGGGGGCCTTCATTGAGAGTCGTTTCTCTGACTTCAAGCGACGAACTTCCGAGAGTATTCGAACAATAATCGATCCATTTCTTTCGGATTCTGCATCAATGAGCCCATCATTTGGAAGGGGCCAAGCATCCGAATGGATGCTTCTCACGTTTGGTCGGTCATGGCAGAGCTCATGATACAGAGCATCCGTGACGTGGGGGCAGATGGGAGCGAGCAGTCTCAGAACAACTTCAAAAGTCTGGAAGAGGGTGTACTGAGCGGCTCGTCGGTTTTCGCCTTCTTGGGAATGCTCGGCATATAGCCTGTATTTCACTGCTTCCAGATATTGGTCACAGAGATCATGCCAAATGAAGTTTCTCGTAGATTCTGTCGCTACGCTGAATTGGAAGTTCTCAAATGCGGCCGTGGTTGTCTTGATGAGGTTGTTAAGTTTGCTTAGCAGCCATCTGTCGAGCAAATCCAGCTTCGGAGCTGGAAGAGTAGAGTCGTAGTCTCTGATCGAAGATAGTATTAGCCGAGCAGCATTCCATAGTTTTGTCAGGAACTTGCGGCCGTACTCAACGTCTTCCCATCTGTAAGGGATGTCGTAGCCTGTGGATCCCCCCGCCGCTGCCCATTGCCTGACGGAGTCTGCTCCATACTTCATGATCGCCTCTGTGACTTCTACGTAGTTGCCGTACGACTTGTGCATCATTCTGCCGTCGGCGCCACGAACCATCCCGTTTACGAGGACAGTCTTGTACGGTGCCTTTCCAAACAGGGCGAGGTGCCTTGCCATCAGATAGTAATCCCATGTCCGGATGATGTCCAGACCATTGGGTTGGAGGTCTGCGGGAAATAGTCTCTGAAATTCATCGACCTTTTCTGGCCACCCAGCGTGGACGGCGCATGTGATTGATGAGTCCATCCAAGTGTCCATAACATCTTGGTCACCGACGAACTCGGTTGATCCGCAGTGTTGGCAGGATCCTGCCG
>CAYGWT010000132.1:0-2636 GCA_964353625.1 uncultured Candidatus Bathyarchaeia archaeon
AACAGGAATTTTTTCTTAATACTATATTTCACTTCTCTAGGAATAGGTTTCTCCACTAGAAGTGTACGGGTGCCGGGGATGTAATACTCATTATCATACAAAATCAATATGATTCAGATTTCACGATTTTTTTGTTGCAAATAGTCTTCCTTCCTCGACAATGATGATTATTACGAATTCAAGTAGAAACACAGGGATTACCAGTGGAGAAGCCTAAAGGAGAAGCCTAGTATGAAATCAGCAGACGTTCTTGAAGGCATCTTTGAGAACTTCCTCACTGGACCACAACTGTTCATTAATCGGGATGTTCTGAGAAACGACTACATTCCCAGCACGCTGCCTCATCGTGCAGAACACATTCAGAGACTCGGTGGTATCCTCGCGCCGGCCCTGAGTGGTTCAAAGATATCCAATCTTTTCGTGTATGGAAAGACAGGAACTGGAAAGACGATAGTGGCAAAATTCGTGTTGGAGAGACTGAAGAAGAAGGCTGAGGATGTCGGCACCCCTATTCGAATCTCATACGTCAACTGTCGCATGGCAGGAAGCAACTATCGAGTGCTCGCTGATCTCTGTCGCTGCGTCGGAGTTGAGATTCCATTCACAGGCCTAGCATTAGGTGAAGTTCTAGACAGATTCAGGACCGGCGTCAACGCTGACAAAATCTCTCTCATAGTTGTCTTAGATGAAATAGACGCCCTCGTTAAGGGTCGTCAAGACGACTCCCTGCTCTATGAATTGACTAGAATCAATGAAGAGCTTGGTCAAAGCTGGATTGGAATAGTCGGCGTCTCCAACGATCTCCACTTCAAAGAGTTCCTCGACCCACGAGTGCTGAGTTCTCTAAGCGAAGAAGAGGTTGTCTTCAGGCCCTATCTCGCAAACGAACTCTACGACATTCTGCTTGACAGAGCCAAACTCGCATTTGCTGATGGAATCCTATCGGAACCCCCTCTCCGGCTCTGTGCAGGGCTCGCAGCCGGCGAACACGGTGACGCTAGAAGAGCACTGGACCTCTTACGAGTGGCGGGAGAGCTTGCGGAACGCGAAGGCTCACGGACGATCCAGGAGGACCATGTCAAACGCGCGCAACACAAGATTGAACATGACAGAGTCGCCGAGGTGTTGAAGTCGCTTCCTGTACATTCAAAGGTCGTGTTGGTCTGCGCGTATCTGGCCACCAATCAGGCGCCAGGAGGCGTGATCACAGGTGATCTCTATGAGGTCTATCATGAGCTGTGCTCGGCGGCAGGGTTGGATCCACTTACGCAACGGCGTGTGAGTGGCTTAGTTAACGAGCTTGATGTAATGGGAATTCTCAACGCAAGGGTCGTAAGCTTCGGCCGGTATGGTAGAACTAAGAAGATAAGGCTCGGCGTCTCACCTAGAGTTATCGTTGAAACCTACTCGGAAGATACCCTCGTCGGACGATTATTCAGCCACGTACCGAGATCTCTCCAGAAGCGCCCAGGAATCGCTTAGAGCTGTCGGTATAGACGACGGTCCATCAAAACGCAGTGTAACAGCAAAATCATGTACCTCTCACGCCTCGTTGGTCGCAGTCTGGTTTGACCAACTAAGATTCGACCAAATACGCATCGGAGTTCTGGAAGTTGATGGATTGGATTCAACCAACGTAATCCTCAAGCTACTCAGGGGAATACGAACAGACATAATCTTTCTTTCAGGAATCACCTTCGCAGGATTCAACATCGTCGATTCTACCCGACTTCACAATACGCTTCACATTCCACTTATCGTTGTCTGCCGAGAGAAGCCTGACAATTCCTCCGTCAAACGCGCGCTCCAGAAGCATTTCACAGACTGGGAGAAACGATGGGAGCTGGTGTGCAAACTTGGGAGGATATATTCATTCGCGCCGAAACCGTCAGAGCAGCCTCTGTATTTTGAAGCTGTTGGCATCTCAGCAGCTCAGGCAAAGAAAGTAATCAGCGCCTACTGTGCCACATCGAGGGTTCCCGAGCCTATCCGGGTTGCCGGCATCGTAGCAAAAGGATTAGCTCTATCCGGTGCCGAGCTAAACGCTAGAAGCCATGAAGTTAGTGACGCTAAGCTTCAGCGTCTGAAGGTTCACCACCGGGAGCAGACCAGGCGTAGGCTTTAGACCCATTCGCTGCTGATATTCCGTCTGATCTTGCCAAGCACCCGAGTTCACAATAAGCGTCCCCCGATACTGTTCATAACCAAAGACGTGAATATGCCCTGAATGAAAAACATCAGGCGGATTCTCAATTATCAAATGATCCTCTGGCATTGGCGCGATAGATGTTCGGTTGCCGTACTCAGGCGCCAGATGTCTGCACTGCAGCTGAAGCTTCATCGCCCTCTCGGGTCTGTCAAAACTCATTCCAGGAGCGCTTGTCAACATGTCTTCAAGGCTTCGGCCGTGATGTATGAGGAAACGTACACCATGAAGCTCCACTTCGCATGGGTTCCCTAGCGGCGTAACGTGTCGTGCCTCATAGACGGGTTCGCCATATTCTTTCGAGATCGCGGGTTGGGGGAGCGCCTGCCTTACGCCGTCGTGATTGCCTGGACTGATAATGACTTCCATATGTTCTGGAATCTGTTGGATGAATCGAGCAGCATACTTGTACTGCTCGTAGATGTCTGGA
>CAYGWT010000133.1:0-4162 GCA_964353625.1 uncultured Candidatus Bathyarchaeia archaeon
ATGACCTCCATAGAGTTGTTCCAGTAGTCCTATTCCAGCCTGCGCCATCACAACGACAGAATCACTATGTACAAGAATTCGCTCCAGAACCCTTTTTGCATCGGGAACCGGCTTCTCAAGAATGGTGTGAAGAGTGGTGACAACTGGTTTCTCAATTCTTTGCAGAAGATCCGTGACGTACTCGCCCCATTCTCCGCCAAATATTCCATACTCATGCTGCAGATTCACAACATCCACATCAGAGGCGTTGATGTATTGAGCAGCTTTCTCGTAGGATTGAATGTCATTTGCATCGATCTGAGACTTTACTCGAATTTCATAGTCATAGAGTCCGCCTCTATCGTTCATTGCGATGACCACTGGGGATGTCACGGCTCGTGTGCAAAACGTGGAGATGGCATCGACGAGATGTTTTGTGTACGTTGCTATCCCGCATTCACGAGGGGGATATGTGCTCACATACGCGACTCTTATCTTATGGAGTTCATTACCTTCTAACGTTTCAAGAGGGCCAGGGCCTTTCATCACATAGTGGCTGTGGACGATCTCCAGCAGTCTTCTTTCTGTGGTAAGGCCGACTAGGGCGCTGTCTCTTGTAACGATCAGTCTTCTGATGTTGTGTTTATGCAGCGTTTCCAGGGCGTCTGCTATCGTTCGCTCAGCGTCAATTGTCACAAGGGGTTTTGACATTACGTCTTTGGCAAGCGTCAGTTCAAGGTTCTTCCCGGCTCTGATGACTCTTTGCAGCATGTCTTTTTCGCTGATTATCCCCACGGGTTGGTCGTTCTCCACAACCACAATGGATCCAACATTCTCCCTTGTCATCAAATCCATTACTGTTGAGGTTGTGTCCAGAGGAGAAACCGTGGGCGGTTCAGGCCTCATATTTGTTTCTACAGATAGGCCAAGAACTTCTTTCAAGTATGAGCCTGATTCACCCATCTCTCTCGCTTAGCCTGCGTATGATCTTGCTATTATCCTAGTAGCCCGATCTTGCTATTATCCTAGCTCGAAGGTGGACAGAGGAGGATGCATCCAGGCTGCCTTCGTGTGTATTGTAGCTTGATGCGCCCACACAAAACGGGGATCCAAATCCGGTTAGTGCGCTATTCCGAGCGACTCGCAAATCCTATCCCGAATCGCCTATGTAGCTTGTTGAGAACATTGGGTATTCCATTTGGTTCAAAGGTCAAGACTACTAACAATTCATCCGCATAGAACGCCACGAGATACAAACGTCCGTACGCGACAACAACAGACTTGAGATCTCCAATTCCCGTACCGACAAGTCTTCCCCAAAGCAGGCCCATTATGGTCGGGAGAACATGCAGCGTCAATTCGTCGGTGTTCTTGTCCGTGAAGCTTTCTGTATCAGGCCGCTGAGCATTCTGCAATATGTTTCCTTGTTGATCTGCTATCCCTACCCAGCGTATGTCTTCGTCAAGTCGGAACAGTTCCTCTACGAGTTCATTCGCGTCCAAGACTCTCTTCTCTCGTATTCTGGCCATGAAAGACGGATAATGATTGTGCAAGTCACGGATGCTTTGCAATCAAGCTTCGATACGACACGAAGTTTGGTCGTCAGGTATTCCTCTCATAACTGATCATTCGTCGCTCTTCCGTCTGGTGTTCGGTTCTTTTCCTTGTCAGCTTCTCATGGAAGCATTTCTTTCTTCGCCGAGAGACTTGCTTCGTTCATATGCTGCCCAAATGGCCTTTGAGATGACTGTGCGTAAACTTCCCTTCTCCAACTCGTATAGGGCCGCGGCACTGGTTCCTCCTGGTGAAGTGACCATGTTACGCAATTCGGCTGGATGTTTGCCGGACTTCACCGCGAATATGATGGAGCCCCGCATGGTCTCAGTAACCAGCTCGTAAGCGATGTGGCGTGGAAATCCGAGGTGGACCGCTGCATCGATCATTGCCTCCATAACCAAGAGAACATAGGTGGGGCCCGTGCCGCTGACGGCGGTAGCCATGTCCAGGAACTTTTCATCATTCACGTAGATTTCTTTGCCCAAAGCTTGTAGAATGGTTCTCGTCTGGTTGAGTTGATCTTGGTCTACGTCGGGTGTGGCAGTCCATACACTTATGCCTTCACTGATCTGTGCTGGTGTGTTAGGCATCACTCGCACGATAGCATTGTGCGCTAGTCCTTCGCTGATGGTGCCGATTTTGGCTCCGGCCACGATGGATATCGCCATTTGCCCACGTTGCAGCAAGCCTTTCAGTTCGGCAAGAACACTGGTCAGGTCCTGAGGTTTCACTGAGAGGACAATGATCTTACAAGATCTGGCAGCTTCAGGATTCTTTGCAGCGACATTGACGCCATGCTTCTGCTGCAATTCCTCGCGACGTTTCTGGCGGGGTTCGCTGACTGTTACATTCTTGGGGTCCACTAGCTTCTTCGAAAGAAGCGCCTGAATCATCGCCTCGGCCATGATTCCTCCACCGACGAATGAAACGGAGTCTAGCAATCTGCTTCCTTCCCGTCTTCGATGGTTGCTAGAAGGGCGCAGAGCCTGCACATATGGATGACGCTGTCACGATTGAGAATCGGACAAAGCTCCCGCTGGAATCCAGCGTCAGGATGGGGCGATCATAGAAGTTCAATTCTGCTTACAGGAGGTCTCAGCTAGAGGTTGATCAGTACGATACCACCGATCGCCAAAACCGCTCCCAGGATCGCTCGCTTGTTAATTCCTTCTGACTTTGGTATGACCGCGTATGCGAGAAGCACGGTGACAAGAGACTTCAGATTGTATGTTGGGACAACGTAGATTGTGGGTGCAAAGGACAACGCGGCAAAAAGTGTCACTTGACCGAATGCGCTTAGAAAGGATCCGCTGACAAGCTCTCTTCCTAAGTGTAGGTTTTGGGTCTTTCGCGACCTCGCTTGGAATTGTGACACCGTTGCTTCTTCCACCTTTATTGATTGCGATGGAGTTTTCACCATTCGTTGCGATAGCGATCTCAGTGCTTGGGTACAATGCAACCACATCTTACGCGCTCCTTTCGGTCCCAATTGGCATGCCCGCGGACGTTTTCAAACTCGACGTGTTCATGTTCGTCTACAAGGTGAATATCTTTCTTCCATTTGTTTCAGTTCTGGTATCAATCGCAATGCTATGGGTAGTCGGGCGCAGATCATCCGTCAGGAAAGGCCTCGTTCCAGCAATCCTAGCAGGCCTTTCGATCGGATTCTCATGCCTTTTCTTTGGATTTCTGCAGGTGCCGATCATGTTGATCGGAGTCTTAGCCGGGCTCGTTGGCATGCTCGTGCTCTACTCACTCCGGAACCTTACAACTGCGACCGCGCGAGCTTCTGAACCGATCGATCGATTAGAGATACTGAGGGCACTCAGTCCGTGGCTTATTCTAATAGTTCTGGCACTGATAGTCAGTATTCCCCAAGTTACAGACTGGCTTAGGCGCCTCGACGGACCCGTTTTCTGGGTCTTCGACAGCCCCTTGGATGCATTTGCTCAAGTGTACACTTGGATCTTCGTAGCAACCGTACTATCGTTACCTATTCTGAAACCGACTCGATAGCAACTAAGAAAGACTGCAAGTCTCTGGTTGAGGAGAATCCTGCGGCCATTCATCGCTTATGCTCTGTTCTTCGGGGTTGCGTATGTTATGGCGTGGAGCGCGATGGATCTCTCGAACGGCGCGATAGTTCCCACGAGCACGTTCGCAGGCATGAACATGAACAATATAGTTGGGTTGACTTTGGCCGCGGTTTTCGGTTCAATGTTTGTGTTTGTCGCGCCTTGGCTGGGGGCTATTCGGAGCAGTTGTCGGAGGTTCTGAAGCGAGCTCAAACGTGATGTTCTTCTCGATCCAGCATAAAGCCGTGGAAGGCGTGGGGCTTACCTGCGCCGGGCAGAATAGCTCGGCTTTCATGACTATCTACGGGTCTCACGCAAACGGGGGAGGCATCGCTTCAGCGATAACTCCATCAAAGATCAACAATGCGGTCGCAACGATCGGAGCGGACGCGAAGCTCGAAAGCGAGGTTATGAGAAGCAATGTTCCGATCGTGCTCGTGATCACATTTATTGTCGGGCTTCTGACAGGCCTGTTCATCATGTTTAGGATCTAGAAGCAACGCGAACCACGGCACAGCGATGTGGAGCGCTAGTTCTTTATCATATGTCGC
>CAYGWT010000134.1:0-3538 GCA_964353625.1 uncultured Candidatus Bathyarchaeia archaeon
AGACCTTCAGGCGGCTGTTCATTCCCTCCCAGTTTATCGGTGTCACGATTATCAACGACTTAGCCCGAACAAGTTTCGGGTAAATTTTTCTCATATCATCATGCAGATTGTTGCATGGGAATCGACAATCGTCGTCAGCCAACGAGTAACATGCCCAGTTGTGCTCTATCTTGCACTTCGAAAGATCAACCCATTCGTACACCAAGTCTGGATGCGTCTCTTTGAGATGTTCAAGGATTTTGGGCGCTATGTAACCGCTTACGATGTGCTGCGGATGAGCGCTGGCGCTGATAATCATCACATCTATTGGCTGTTGCTTGGCAATGCTGCGCCATATCTCAAGACGTCGAGAGACTAACTCGTCCTTCAGAATTCCCTTAGTAAGATACTCGGTTGTTGCTTCTTCACCAATTGCGTAAGTCGATGTGTGAGTCAAGTCTTCCGAGAGAGCCCCCAGAACCCTATCCTTTGGCTGAATTAGTTCTTGTGGCGCTCGACATTTCGTACATTTCACAGGCGGCAGCTTTCCGACATATTCGTCCATGCAGACGAGACATTTCCATTCGAAGCTGTCGTCATTCTGTGGTTGCGGTTTCTGAGGCGCAAGTTCGATCTCATCTTCTGCGCTCCTACCCTGAGAGATTGGCTCCACAGAGGCGAATACGTCATCTCCTTCAGCCTTCACAGCATAAGTCTCAACTCTTTCCGGTGCGCCACCTGGTGACTGTCCGGTCTTCGGATCATAGCGGTACCCGTGCCATGGGCAAACAACGTGTCCATTCTTGTCCAGGTCGCCATCGATGAGGGGTCCGCCAATATGAGCGCAAACGTTCGATATTCCGTAGTATCTCCCGTCGATCTGGAAGATCGCTACCTGTCTCCCGTCCACCAGAGCGAGGTACCTGTTGTGGACGAAGTCTTTCTTTGAGCACACTCGAACAAACGAGGCCATGACATCCTCTGAGGGATCACTTCATGAAAAATGTACTCATCCGCTGTCAGCCATTTTTGTGAGGCCACACGATCCAGGTAGACAATAGATCTTCAGGAGCCACCTCGGGACCATGTTGAGAGAGAACGATTGTTCTTCAGGCTAGAGAGAATCAACCAGCACGATAATTAGGCGCTCGAACAATCCTAGCGACGCTCGCATCAGGCGTCCTGACTATGGATAATCATGTCGAGAATTTGGTGATTGGCGGCGGCCCTGGCGGATACGTGGCCGCGATCAGACTCGGCCAATTGGGCCGAGAAACTATGTTGGTTGAGAAAGACAAGACGCTCGGCGGTGTCTGCGTCAATGTGGGATGTATCCCCTCGAAAACAATTGTGCGCGCTGCCAAATTGATGAAGGAAATCTATCGAGCTCAAGATTTCGGGATAGAGATTTCTCAACCTAAGATGGATCTTCAGAAACTTCAGGTATGGAAGAAGGGCGTCGTTGACAGACTCACGCAGGGTATAGCGTACCTCTGCAAGGGGAACAAGGTGAATGTCGTTTATGGTGAAGCAAGATTTCAAGGCCCACACCGGGTTGAGATCAGGGGCACAGAGGGATTGCGTGTGGTTGATGCGGACAATGTGATTATCGCAACCGGTTCGCGTCCCGTGGAGATACCGTCATTCAAGTTCGACGGACAGTTTGTGATCACTGCAACGGAAGCGCTCTCATTTACAGAAACGCCGCGTAATTTTGTCATCATCGGCGGTGGAGTCAGCGGCCTTGAGCTAGGAATGGCGTACGCACGCTTTGGCAGCCATGTCACCGTGATCGAGATGCTTGACCAACTCCTGCCCGGAACTGATATTGAACTTGTTAGAGTTGTCGAGCGGACTCTGAGGAAGCTCGGGGTGGAAACGCATCTGAAGGCTCGCGCCAAATGGGCGAAGGACGGCAAAGTTGGTGCTCAGCTTTCCGACGGTAAGGAGATTGAGGTTCCAGCGGACAAGGTGATGGTCGTTGTTGGCAGACGACCGAACTCTGATCAGATCGGACTTGAGACCACAGGAGTCAAGACAGATCAAGGAGGATTCATCCAAGTAGACGCGCAGATGCAGACCAACGTGCCTGGCATATACGCAATAGGAGACATTGTTGGTCAACCATTGCTTGCTCACAAGGCATCGAAGCAGGGCACAGTAGCAGCCGAGGTGATTGCTGGTGAAGCGAGCGCCGCGGATTTCAAGGCGATCCCGGGTGCTATCTGGACTGATCCTGAAATCGCCACTGTAGGCTTGACGGAGACGGAAGCGAAGAAGCAAGGATACGAAGTGATCGTCGGAAGATTCCCGTTCAGCGCATTGGGTCGAGCAGTCGCGGTAGGCGAGACAGACGGATTCATCAAAGTCGTCGCTGACAAGAAAAGCGAACAGATACTTGGAGTGCATATGGTCGGCGCTGACGTAACCGATCTAATCAGCGAAGCCGCGCTGGCGATTGAGATGGGCGCAACATTAGACGACCTAGCACTGACGGTTCACCCTCACCCGACATTGCCGGAGGCCCTCATGGAAGCAACCGAAGCAGCCAAAGGAAAGGCAATCGACATCTTGAAGCAACTATGAACAAAACACTGCTCGTAGATCTTCAGACCCGTGAATACAAAGAGACCTGGGAACTACAACGCAGGCTCGTGGAGCTACGAGCGCGAGCGCTTATTCCGGACATTCTCCTGCTCGTTGAGCACCCACACGTAATCACGATGGGCACATCAGCGAAGGCTGAGAATATTCTCTCCAAGAGATTTCCAGTTTATGAAGTGGAAAGGGGTGGAGACGTCACGTATCACGGATATGGTCAACTGGTCGGATACCCGATCATTGACCTCACCCAACGAGACAAAGACATCAGACGATTCGTGAGAAGCCTTGAGGTAACACTCATTGAGACTCTCGATCATTTCGGAATCTCAGCCCAGAGGATAGAAGGCCGTACAGGAGTCTGGATCGTCGAACAACAACTTCGGAAAAAGATTGCCTCGATCGGTGTAGCCGTTCGCAGCTGGGTCACATTTCACGGTTTCGCTCTCAATGTCTCAACCGACCTCACCTGCTTCTCCACCATCAATCCTTGCGGCTACGACAGCGGAGTAATGACATCAATCAGTGAGCAGCTGAGGAAGCAAGTGCCAGTTGCAGCGGCTAAGAATCCCCTCACGAAGGCATTCGAGCATGTTTTTGCAACGGAACTTGAGACGGTTAGCGAAGAGAAGCTAACACGCTTGCCGGAAAACGATACTTCAGTCAGAACCTGATCGAGCTAGTCTTGGCAGGCGCCAAAGCATGAGCGCGATGACGCCAACGTGGGCACGCTGAGTTCGCTGCTTCTAAAATATGGCTCTCGGAGAAGCACGGCACGCTTGAAGAGCTCCGCGATCTCATCGTCTGAGGCGCCTGCTCTCATGCTTGTTAGGAAGTCCACGTGGTTATCTTCACGGAGCAAACATGGCTTGAATTTCCCGTCATGCGTAATCCTCATTCTATTGTTTTTCATGCAGAATTCTGAGTTGTGCATGGGACGCACAACTTCAACTGTGAC
>CAYGWT010000135.1:0-1882 GCA_964353625.1 uncultured Candidatus Bathyarchaeia archaeon
ATATGAGCAGTGAGAAAGAGCATTGAAGCTGCGGCTGTTTCTGCGCTGAAGCCTCCAAACGGAGCGAGCTTAGTAATCTTCATCCCCATCGTTCGAACAATCCTCCAACCTCCAAAGTACGTCCCCAAGGCTATCGCAGCATGAGCCATCAAAATCACGTAGAATGGCACATAGAATACAGGACCAATTAGGCCCTCGGTGAAGAGAAGCATCGCAATTACCCCCATAGTCTTCTGTGCATCGTTGGTTCCATGGCCTAAGCTGTATAGAGCGGCCGAGACTAATTGTAAACGGCGAAAGGCTCGGTCGGCCACCGGACGGGGAAACCTCCGTGCAAATCTGGAGCTAACAAAAATCAGACCTAGAGCAGCTATCAAGCCAACGATCGGTGACAGTACGATGAAGAGAGCTATCATCCCGACTTCCCCTGTCTGAACGACGTTCCATCCTCCTGCCACAATTCCGGCTCCGATGATCCCGCCTACAAGAGCGTGGGAAGAGCTGGTGGGTAGCCCCAACCACCAAGTGATTACGTCCCAAGCGATTGCTCCTGTTAGTGCGCTAAGGATCAGCCAGTCAGTGATTATGTTGGTGGCTATGATCCCTTTTCCGATGGTTGACGCAACGCCGACTCCAAACCCGAAGGCAGCTGCGAAATTGAAGACCGCTGCCCAAATAACGGCCATTCTGGGAGAGAGTACTCTCGTGGACACAACGGTTGCGATGGAGTTGGCTGCGTCATGAAAACCGTTCATGAAATCGAAAAGCAAGGCGACGATAACGATGAAGAGCATCAGGACAAGAGACATCGAACTACCTTTCACTAAGAGTATTCCAAGATGATGTTGCGAATGAGCTGAACTACATCTTCACATTTGTCTGTGATTGTCTCCATCAGTTCATAGATCTCCTTCAACTTCATTATGGTTATCGCATCATGTGACTTGAAGAGTGCCGCGACGGATTCGTTCGTAAGATCATCAGCTTCATTCTCAAGCCTGTCGACCTCGATGCAGCGCGCCTCAATTCCAGGAGCCTTAATCTCATGTATCGCTGCAAAGGCAAAGTCGATCTCCTCAACAGCTTTCGGTATCAGATCAGCGAACCTTTGCATTGTCTCTGTGGGCTTCTCAATTTCGTACAGGTACAGACGATTCACGGCAGCTTCTATGAAGTCCAGGACATCGTCATAGAGCGAAGCAAGTTGGGCGATTTCTTCTCTATCAATAGGAGTGACAAAAGTTTTCATCAGCTGCTCATAAATCTGGTGAACAATCTCGTCTCCTGCATGTTCGATGTCCTTTATTTTATCTCTCTTCTCCCGTAGGCCCTCATAGTGTTGGATGAAATCGCGAAAGGCTTGGGCGCCCAGCAGGACATTCTTCGATTCCTTTTCGAGAAGCTCAAAAAACACATTCTCACGAGGCAGGAAGATACGCCTGAATTTCATGCCAAACTCTGCCTCGAATGTTTGATCGAGCGAACGAAATAAAACGCTTTCGCACCTGGTGCTGTGTTGAACTATCTACCCACATGTGTCCCTCGATATGAGAGAGGCGAATAGTCGTGAAAGTCTGGGAGAGGGGCATGATTGGATTCGGTGCTGCGTCGAAGAAGATGGATCATCCGTAGACGATTGGAAGGTTGGAAGATCAAGGACATCGCGACTGCGTTGCGGATAAGCGAGAAGACTGTTGATCGATGGTGGAGCGTCTACAGGAAGGATAGGTGGGAGGGTCTACGTGTCAAATCCAGAAGACCGCACCGATACTACAAGACGCCTCAATCAACCATTGACATCGTCCTAGAACTGAGACGTGATAGACATTGGGGACCAAACAAGATTGAAGGGTACCTGCGTAACTACAGGGTTGAAGGCGTA
>CAYGWT010000136.1:0-5614 GCA_964353625.1 uncultured Candidatus Bathyarchaeia archaeon
GACGATATCCATACCATTGATGAGGTGGTGTTGAAGATGTTCTCGAACAACCGCGAACTATGCCGATGGATAGCGAAAGCTCAGAAACAAGTGACCTTCCAAGGCCTGCCGGCATGAGTCTGCTGGCTTGGCCTGGGAGAAAGGGCAAGGTTCGGAAGATGCATCAATGACATGGTCAGGATCGCAAGCTTCACGGTCCAATATGGATCGGACGTGACCACTTGGATACCGGGGCGTAGCATCTCCAAGACGTGAAACGGAAGACATGATGGATGGTAGCGATGCGGTGGCTGATTGGCCGATCCTGAATACCCTCTTGAACGCGGTTTCTGGCGCAACATGGGTCTCAGTACATCGCGGCGGAGGAGTGGGAATCGGCTACAGCATCCACGCCGGAATGTGTCTAGTTGCGGATGGAACAAAACTAGCTGAAAGAAAAATCGTAAACGTTCTGACTACAGACCCGGGCATTGGAGTTGTCCGTCACGCTGACGCCGGCTACGAACAAGCGAAGAAAGTCGCACGCAAAAACAAACTTAGGATGCCAATGCTCGACTAGTCGATTCGTGAGTAATGGAATTGGTGGGCCTGGCCGGATTCGAACCGGCGACCCATACCGCGGGAAAGGAACCTGTTCCTTACCCGTCACGGTGGCAAAGCGGAGTACAGCCGCATATCAGCCGTGTGCTCCACCAAGCTGAGCTACAGGCCCACTTTGCGGGAGCTAGCTTCCAAGTTTGCTTAAAGACTTGTCTCTGAAGCCGGGAGATATCTGAATCGATCGCCAGCTTCGTATTGCTTTAAGAGGTATCGAGAAATCGCTATTAGCATGCGCGTAGCCTCACTTCTGACGATGCGTTGGGCCGGTAGTTCAGCCTGGTATGCCCTTGAATGGGGCCGAAGAACGTCCGGTTCGCAAGGCTTTGCCCGAGGAACCGGAAGGTCGCGGGTCCGAATCCCGCCCGGTCCACCACTCTAGCGATTACTACTGTGGGTTCGGGAAATCCTGGTCGAAATCGAACCGTCGTTTGGAGTAGTTGTGTGTGACCTTATGAAAGATGTTTGTCGCTGAGATCTTGGTTCGCTGGTCAATTGGTGCGCTGGTCCAAGCGACCGAATGTGTGACTGGACAGAGATCCTGAGCTGCTAGAGTAGTGGGCCCTCGCGTCCAACATGTTGCTTTCAATGGGCTGAACCAACTCTCGTTCCGAAAGATGCCCCAACCTGCTCAAGCGTTCTTGTTCACTCGATTCCTTCAGGTGCGTCTCGTTCAGGATTTCAGACTTAGCATCCTTGGTGCTGTGTTGCATAATGCTATCGGCCCTCAAGTACACATTCCTTGATGCACCCGACCGCACAGATCAATGCAGGTTCGAAGAAGACGCTCATCGTGTCATCCCCGGACCAAGAAATGATTGGCTCTCTTCATAGCTCATAAATCAATCTAAGTGATAACTAGCTAAACATGAACAATCATGCCATTGGTGAGAATAGTTGGACAAATGGAAGTTCTTTGATATTTTACACAGAGACCTATTGTTATGTAATCCAATGAACGAAGAGAAATTCGAGAAACTGTGTAGGCTTTTCAGACTTGAGCGAGAAGCAAGTGTCTTGGATGTAGCCTGCGGTAAGGGAGAGTTTCTAACAAGGTTGGTCGAGCTATATGGTATTGTTGGTGTAGGCGTGGACATTTCACCCTATTGTATCAAAAACTGCCTAGAAAAAAAAGGAAGGCGTGTACCCAAAGCTAGTATTGATTTCATTGAGATGGATGGTTCTAGATACAAGCCTGATTCCTATGAATCATTTGATTTGGCTATGTGTATAGGTGCGAGTTGGGTGTATGGTGGTCATCGTGGAACGTTACAAGCTTTGAAGAAGATGACGAAGCCAGGTGGGTTAATAGCTGTTGGAGAGCCGTTCTGGGTGAAAGAGCCAAGTGAAGAGTACTTGAAGGCTAAAGAGCTGAAGAAGGAGGAATTCGGCACTCATTATGACAATGTAAAACTGGGAGAAGAAGAAGGATTGATTTGCCTATACACGATTGTGAGCAACCATGATGACTGGGATCACTATGAGACCTTACAATGGTGGGCTGTAGACGACTATGTTAGGGCTAATCCCGATGACTCAGATAATCCAGAGCTATTAGAAAGAACTAGGGCAGGGAAAGAAAGCTATCTTCGTTGGGGTAGAGATACACAGGGTTGGGCAGTATATGTTTTTAGAAAACATTAGAGTGCGCGCTCGCGTCCAGAGTTAGAAGGTGGATAATTTAGGTCTAGACGCTATAAATTTTAGTCGAAAAGTGGAGTGAATAATCCAGTTTTTGACCTCGATTCATCCTCAGGTATTATGAGAATTTAATACTTGCGAAGGTTAAATCTTGCTCCCGTCCCAAATATTAATCCCCTTTCTGCGATAATAGATTACTACACAAATTATGCATACAATTGCGAAAATAGGTGTCAATGCAGAACGCGCGGATACAGCAGCAGGCGAAAGTCTTTCGCCCCTTCTCGTCGTCCGTGGGGTAATTGGTACTGGCAAAATGGTGCGCGAATCCCTCTCCCCCTCCCGAACCAATCTCGTCAGGTTTTTCAACAGCGTTTGTTGCGTGTTTGTGGTTGTGGGAAAACTTGAGTGACGCCATTCCGCGCGAAGTCGTCCTTAGGTTGTGCGAAGAGATTCGCCAAGAGAAAGAACATAGATGGTTCAGTCAGTGTTGGGGCTGCGTCAAGTTCTCTAGAGGCGATTTCGCGAAGATGTGCTTCAGCAGCAGGCCGGACTATCGGGGCTGCACCCTGATCAATGAACGCTACGACAATTCACGGCTGCACGAAGAGTGAGTCTCGCAAAGGAGTCATTCGTGTGTAAGTAGGTTGGTGCGCACCCACCCAGAAGTCGACAGCGGTCCTCTCGAGAGATTACGTTTAGTCTTCGTTAACTTGCGGTTTTGCTCTTCTGTTTAGGAGCAAAGGCGCCACCGAAAACTAATCCAAACGCTGCCCCAAGTGCGATGCCCATGCCGATACCGATACTGGGTATCAACATTCCAAATATGAGACCTAATCCACATCCTATGGCAAGCCCGATTCCGGCGCCGCTAGTCAGATCTTTCTTTGGTTCAGATTGATCATTCGTAGTCATTTTCTGCCTCAACCTCCCAATACTTCAAAGTGGATTTAGTTGTATCCCCTAAAGAAGAAGCGCACCGTGCTAGGGGACCTAAACCTAAACTAAGAGGGGCCCTAACGGCCTTTCGAAGGCAAATGAGAATTCTCGTCGCTTATGCAAGTAAGGCGGGCTCGACCAAGGGCATCGCCGAGTTCATCGGCGACAAACTTCGGGAGCGCGGAATCCAGGCGGAAGTTCAGGAGGTCGGTTCAGTCCGTGACCCAGAAAACTACGGCGCTTTTGTGATCGGAAGTGCTGTATACACGGGACATTGGGTCAAGGAGGCTAAACAGTTCGTCCTACGTAACCGGAACCTCCTGTCAGGCCGGCCGGTCTGGCTGTTCAGCAGCGGGCCTACCGGACCGCAGACGAAAGATCCCAAGGGCCGCGATCTGCGTGAACTATCCGGGCCCACAGAAATTGGCGAATTGAAAGAGGCGGCCCACCCCCGAGAGCATCGGGTATTCTTTGGGGCCCTATTCGGCGACCGGCTGGGAGGCGCAGTCGGGTTCACGTACAGACTAATGCGGCGAAGTAAGACAGTGGCGGAATCGATGCCTGATGGTGACTACCGCGACTGGAAGGATATCGAGACTTGGGCGAGCGGCATCGCGGAGGGGCTTTCTCCTCCTGCAGCGGTGACCCACCAGGAGTGATGGGTTACCGATGATTCCAAACCCTTGAATTGTGACAGCGAAGTTCTTCTTGAATCATGTCATAGAGTCAAGAATGATAGGAGATAATCATTCATGGTGAAAGTCTTTGTTGTTTATGACACAAAGTACGGTAACACAAAGCTCGTAGCAGAGAAGATCGTGGAAGGGTTGAGGGAAATCGGGGGAATAGAGATCGCTATTAGCGATGTTAAGAAAGTCGACCTTGAAAGGGTAGTTGATTGTGATGCAGTATTGATAGGGGCACCAGTCCATTTTGGAGCGCCTTCCCGGACTATCACGAAATTCATTGATAAGCTTGGCAAACCTGACTCAAAGGCCAAATGGGCCGCTGTTTTCGACACCCACTTGAAAGAAGACTTCGAGAAGGGTGTGAAGCCGATGGAGACGAGAATAAACGAAAAGGTTCCCAGATTGAAACTGATTGTTCCTGGATTGTCGATACAGGTTACCGGGATGGAAGGCCCAATCGCTGAGGGAGAACTTCCTAAGTGCTCAGATTTTGGAAAGAAAATAGCAACGCAACTCAAAACGTGAGACCCGCTAGGGAGAACGATGAGTCTGGGCTGTCAGACCCTTTGGGAGACACCGCCAAACTGGTTCCTCGTCGGCATGGCTTCCCGCATAGCCTCAACCCCAGGCTTGACGAAACCTGATATCGCGTTGTTCTTGGTCACTTCGACTCGCCCTAGTCGGTCCGCATTCGCATTGAGCCTAGTCCCTTTTCCGCCCGCAAGAGGACAATGGCTAGCACCACCACCCATAGCATGAAACTGTAGATGTTAATGCGCTCCGTGAGTCCGAGCCACGGCGTAGGCTGTCCTGCGGCAAGCGCGGGAGCTTGCAGGCCTGTCAGAGCGCCAAAGACGAGGACAGTCAGGAGCGTCCCTATCGAGTATAGGCGAAACCGCTTTCCGAATGCATTGGCACCGAATCCTAAGATGAGCATCCAAGAGAACACAGTCACAACCGTGAGAATTATGTGCATAGTATTCGTAAACGCACTCACCGGCGCAGCCAGGTCTTCTGGAAAGAACTGCGGCCACACCAAGCTGACCACCCCGTATACGACCAGCGCTCCTCCGACGATATGCAGGGCGCGCTTCCGACCGGCTGACCACCAGACACCCAGTCCGAATGCGACCACAAGCACGGTATAGACGGGACTAAGCACAAGATGGGTGATTCTCGACGGAGCGCCGATAGCGCTCAGGCGACTGAATTCTTGAGAGATCCAGCTGTAGTTCTGCCATCGCGTACCTCCGATCACATCCATACCGGCATAAAGCAGTGAAGAGAGGATACCGCAGATGAGCAAGACTTTCTTCAACAAGACTTTTCCCGAGGAACCGGAAGCTGAAACTGTCGTTTCCATTCTACGTCCCTTCACTAAGATCGAATTGAAACAGATTTTCTATTTCATAGGAAGGAGTCCATCGCATTTGAAGCTAACTAGGAGATATCTTCAATTCAATGCGAGGGGTGAACATGAGGGATCACAACCCTTTGAATTGTGTGTATCCCCAGATGCTGACGCTAGAAACTGGACGATTGGTTTATTCCGTAGTTGTGTGCGCATCAAGAGACCTGCGTCGTAGGCGAGCCGGATCAAGTCAACAGGTGATAGCAGAATGGCTGGAGAAATTGTGAAAGCAGTGCTCGCTAGTGCTCTAGGGTATGTTTTCGTTGTTATGTCTGCCTTCGCGATATCCGCGACTATCGGAGTTGTCACCGGCTACTACCCATCACTACAGTTTTTC
>CAYGWT010000137.1:0-2741 GCA_964353625.1 uncultured Candidatus Bathyarchaeia archaeon
CAGCATTGACACCGTACGCGTTGTGCATCCGCGGGAACAACATACATCCTCTGAGCAGAGACTCTTACAGGCGCCGCGGGAACGGGTCGAACTGGGGGCGGTCCTCGCCGCCGTGATGACGCGGAAAATGCGAGAAGACCCAGTGCGATCCCCAACACGGCCATCAGCAGAAGTAGCAGTAGCGCGATCAGTGGGATACCCCCCGGCGGCGGCACGACTTTCACAATAGTGAGCGTGAATGGCGTTGATCTCGTTGCAGTGCCATTTGAGCCAGTTATGATGAGCGGATAGGTGCCGTTGACTGCGTCTGGGCCGACATTGAATCTCATTATTGAGCTAGCGGCGCTAGCCGGCAAAGGCTTGGGCGCAGGAGGGCTGAAAGTCACTGTCACATGCGCCGGCACGCCGGTCACATTCAACGTTACATTCTGACTAAATGCTGCGATCGAGGTGACTGTAACGATCGCTGTCTTCGAATCCGTCACATTGATAGTCAGAGAGTTCGGGGAGACAGATATTCCGAAATCCGCCGGGCGCCCGACCACAACCAAAGTAACAAGAGCCGATCGCGGGGTAAGAGATGTGGATACTGGAGGATATCCGGTGACGTTGAGGACGTAGCTTCCAACTGGAGTTGAGATTGGCACATTGACTGTTAAGGTTGAGAGCGCGATCCCGCCTTCGGGCGGGTGTGGCGCGGGCGGGTTAAATCCGGCCGCTGCTCCAGTAGGAAGGCCCGTGACTCCGAGAGTTGTGGGAGAACTGTAGATACCAAATGATCTGACGGTGATTGTGTAGCTTGCTGAATTTCCCTGAATAACTGTAACAGATGCCGGAGCAGCTTCCACTGAAAAGTCGCTGGGCGGAGGGCCGTGGACAAACTTGTTGCCGTAAAACTGGTGCACAGCGTAGTAGCCGTTGTCGCCAACAGTTGATCGGGCCTGTTGCTGTGGATGGAAGGCGAGACCTTCCACGATCCCGGTCCCGTATTGGAAATAGAACGCTAGAATTGCGTATTCATTGTGAAGACTACCGAAGTTGTTCGAGTCGGCGAGGATTCGTACATCATTCACTCGCCCTGCTGGCACCGACGAAATCACGTAACCCTGGGACTCTGTAAAGACGCTAATCTCATTGGGTCGGGGGAGAGGATTGTAGTATTGGCTCGGAAATTCCGGTATGAGTCTGTCGGCCGAGGGACCGAACTTCGCGGGGTCGTACTTTCTAGGTGCATTATATGCATAGGCAGCTGCGACTCTGTCAGTTGGCTGGAGCCCAGAAACCGTGACGTATCCCGAGAATGTTGAGTCAAGGTCTAGCAATGCGCGATCAGTGAAGATCACTTCGTTGCCAGCGGTCACATGACTTTTGAGATTGCTGGCAATCCGACCCGGAATAAAACCGTTCCAACCATTACAGTCCACGACAATGAGTGAGTAGCTGAATAGGATGTTTGGATTTGCCTCAAGTTCAATGTGGCTGATGGCGTCATAGGGTATGCGCATCTCATCGAGGGTGACATCAGTTGTTCCCCAAGCAGGGTCGCCCCTTACGACGAGGATTTTCGTTGGCGTCCTGACTCTGAATATGTTGTCCAACACTTGCTGTGATGTGAGCACTCCGACCGTTACACCCTGGAAGCCGGAGGTGTTTCTTACCTGGGCTACTTTAGCCGCGTCACTTGGAAGAATTAGGAATGGTCCGCCAATGAATACTGTTGGCGACGCGGTCATGTTAGTGGACAAAGTGACATTTGGCGGCTCTATCACTCTGAACAGTGGAATTCCGTTCGGGTCACGCATAAGGGCGTGCACGAATCCGAAGACCAAGATCCTTTCTGCTTGCTTTTCATCCATCGGAATTACGAGCGTGCCGGCCGGAAAAGACAGGCCATTCTCCAACGGCGGAAGGGCTAACGCCACCGGCATCAGTGTGGAGGCTACAGCAAGCGCTATCACAAGAACTGCCACTACAATCCTGCGCCGCATCTGAATACAAGCTCCAAGCATTTTGCTACTGGTAATCTAAAGCTCAGTCCGTCTAGACTGGTTCTAGAAGTCATTTAAGACTTGACGAGTTCCGCCTACTTGCCTAAAACCCATTTTCCCTGCGAACAAGTCATATTTCATGCTCGCTTGACTTGAATATGCCGATCTTGAATCATTAGGAGGGTTGCCATAGTCAGAAAAGCATGATCATTTGCGTCAATCCACCACGCTACAGGGCCAGATTCGCATGAAAGCCTCTCAGGATCGCCTCATTAATGGGCTCAATCGGCTTTGGGAACCGCTCAGACGAAGAATTGCGCTCCCATTGCCTATGCTCTTGAATTAGCGAGGATTTGAGCAAGAAACCCCACAGCCCTTTTGGGGTGGGATGAATTGCGTGTCAGCCTTCAGGCTGACCAATTCCGCAAACAACTTTCAGCCACTCCTCAATCTCATAGACGGGATGGAAGCCTATTTTCGACGCTCGTCCGTGACGGGTTTCCGATGAACGACTGAATCAATATCGGGTCGCGTTTCTTGCCAAGGCCACGACTCGACAGGCCTCAGATGATTTGGCCTATGCCGGAGATGAACAGGCAAGAGAAATAGTAGCTTGTGAGTCCAGAAGCTCACACCCATTCATGGGCGGGTAATCACGCCTTGAACCAGCGGAAGACCAGGTAGTCCATCTTGTCTTTCCTCTTTTTCGGAACTGCGATGGTGAATTGTTTTCTCACAGTGGTCGCAAGCCTA
>CAYGWT010000138.1:0-5916 GCA_964353625.1 uncultured Candidatus Bathyarchaeia archaeon
GCATCGGAGTACAGAATGCAGGATCTGCAAGAGGCAGGAGGCGTCAGCGCAATCCTCAGAGAACTTAGCAAGAAAAACGGAACCCTTCATCTAGAGCAGATGACAGTCACTATGAGGACGCTTGGCGACAACATCTCTGACGCGAAAGCAGCCGACCTATACGTGATCAAATCAATCTCAAACCCTCACAGCCATCACGGAGGAACTGCAATACTCTATGGTTCTCTTGCTCCAAACGGAGCAGTTTGCAAGACGGGCGCAGTTGACCCTGCAATGATCAAGCACAAAGGTCCCGCTCGGGTGTTCGACTCTGGAGACGACGCATACAAAGCGATTCTTGAAGGGTCCATCAAGGAGGGGGATGTCGTCGTTGTACGATATGAAGGCCCTAAAGGCGGACCGGGAATGCGAGAGATGCTGACCCTGACCGCCGCGTTGGTTGGTATGGGTCTCGGAGACAAAGTCGCGCTTGTCACAGATGGACGATTCTCTGGAGCAACCCGAGGTGCATGCATTGGGCATGTTTCCCCTGAAGCAGCGGCAGGCGGACCGATCGCGTGCCTCAAAGACGGAGATTCAATCGAGATAGACTTGGAACGCCATCGTTTAGATGTGGACCTAGATCAAGGCGAGATCGAAAACCGCCTGAAGCGTCTGCACTACTCGCCGAGTGTGAGTTCAGGGTATCTCGCTAGATACGCCGACCTAGTTGGTTCGGCTGACGAAGGAGCAATTCTCAAGCGATGCGTCGTCGGCAGTCAAGGTGACAAGTAATGTCAAAGGAAGAACCGGAATTCGCATGGATGAACGGAGAGTTCGTTGAGTGGGCCAAGGCGAACGTTCCTATCCTAACTCATGCTCTCCACTACGGGACAGCAGTCTTCGAAGGAATAAGAGCCTACAAGACCGGTAACGGACTCTCGGTCTTTCGCCTGAATGAACATATGCACCGTCTGAAAGAATCTGCGCACGCCTACATGATATCCCTTCCATACTCAGAGGGCGATCTGTGTGAAGCAACGGTTGCACTCCTTGCCAAGAATAGATTTCATGATTCAACATACATCAGACCCATCGCCTTCAAATCCGGTGGTATCCTCAAACTTGATTTCAGAAAGATCCCCACATGGGTTGCTATCGCTGCCTTTCCGTTCGACAAATACTTCGAGAAGGAGGGTCTCGATGTCTGCGTCTCCTCATGGAGGAGGACAAGTGAATCTTCCGTGTTGCCTTTGGCAAAGGCCTCAGGACCCTATATCAATTCCATCCTAGCCAAGGTCGAGGCTGCCCAAAACGGCTTTGACGAGGCAATATTTCTCGATCAGAGAGGATTTGTTTCAGAAGGCAGCGGACAAAACATCTTCATCGTGAAGAAGGGAATCATTTACACCCCTCCGGTAACCGCAGCAATACTAGAAGGAATCACAAGAGATGCAGTGAGCATTATCGCACGCGAGCACGAATTGCATGTTCACGAACGTGATATTGCACGCGGCGAGTTGTACACGTGCGATGAAGCATTCTTCGCTGGAACCGCAGCTGAAATTTCGCCGATACTCACAATCGACAAGAGAGTAGTAGGCGAAGGACGAGTGGGTCCAGTAACCCAACGACTACGTGAGCTGTTCTCAGAAGTTGTCCATGGAAATGACGAACGACATAGCCACTGGCTGACCCCCGTCTATCACTAGACCAGACGCGAAGACGAGCTCTCACTGACGCAGGTATCCAGGGCGGCACCCTAGAGAAGCACAGCATCTTGCCTCTCGGCATCGTAGAGACCCGCCTTCAACATGCCATCAATGTCACCCTTGAGATTCAAAAGTCTCGGGAGTCTTCCGATAGATCCGACGTATCTTCCTCTGACCACGAGCGCCCCTCTTAGGCCACGAATCTTCTCTGCAATCTCTAATCCAGCTTGCACGGACGCTTCAACATCGTTTCCCTTAACCGCATTACAGATTGCGGTTGCTGAGGCATCAGATAGCGCCGCAGTATCCGCCACGGCAACTGCGGCATCAGCTTCACCGAACGTCAATGCGTGGCTCACTGAAGCAGAGCTAGTTGAGACGCCGACTGGATAATCCTTAGACTCTAGACGAAAACCGATGCGTGCTGAAACCGGTGAGGGGCCTGCGTAGACTCCAACGTTCAAGGGAATTTTCGAGTTTGCCGCAATCTCTCCACCATTCTCGACAAGAGACACAGAGGCGCCACAGGACGACATGGCCTCTGTTGCTAGATCTGCTAAGGCGCCTGGAACCGCGGCAAACGGTCCGACATTTGCGGCAGAAGCCGCTTCAGATGCGAGGCGAACAATTCTGGTGTCATGCTCTTCGAAGTCTAGAGGACTAAGTGCGCGGGCGAAAGCAGGGTCTTGTCTGATATGTTCCTCCAGCAAGGCTCTGTTGAGTAGAATGGATCCTTCTGCGGCTTGAATCGCTGCAGCTAAGTCACTGATGAACAGGAGATTTGACTGCTTGATGACTCTCCTAGCTCTGAAAAGACCCCTCTCGAAGGAGATCTGTGGGTTGAGGAGAGTCATTAGCTTCTTCTCCAGCCTTACTTGAACCAAGACTAGGTCGAAGCGATCGCTCTGACAGGGCAGGTGTCAACACAGAGAAGACACTTTATGCATTTGGCCTCGTCGAGCTCAACATCCCAGTTGGTGTTTTGTCTTATTGCTTGAACCGGGCATGGAGAGACGCATGCGCCGCATGAAATGCACTTGTCAGGATCGATGCGCACGGATGCTAGGATTCTGTCAACATGAACGCCCTGTTTCTCGAAGAGGGAGATCACCCTCTCAAGTTGCGCTCCTCTGACCGGTGCGTCGACTGTGACCTCGCCGGTTGTCGGAGTGACCTTTGCTTCAAGTATGTTGAGCATGACCTTTGTGTCAAGCACGACCTGTGAGAGCACAGGGTTGGGTACCTTGCCCGTAGGGTAGCTTAGCCTAAGCTTCAACGAGACTCACCTCTCTCAGGATTTCGCGGAACGCTGGTCGAGGATGCGTGTCCTGACTTGGTCTCGTGTCTGTCCGTTTCCAGAGGTTTGAATTCTCTCCGTTCGGGAAGCAGTTCAGCTGGTCTGGAAAGCAGGAACTTCTCTTTCAGGACCCAACGTTTGAGTGTTTCAGCGATTTCTTTGGCGTACTTGAAGCTTGAGAGTGGCGAGGTTGGTGTCTTCCGACCTTTGATGAGTACATTTCCCGACTTTAGCTCGGCATAAGATGCATCACAAACCGCGGGTCTGCCGCGCGACGGAACGCCATAGTCGAGAACTTTTGTGTGTATATCATCATCAGTCAACGCAGCTGATTCAGCCACGCTCATATTCAGTATCGGTATCGGGATTCCGACTCCAACGTACAGCGTGGTTCCATATTTGTAGTAGGTAGCGCCTCGAAGGTACCGCGGGCTCATCTCCCTCAAATCGCCTCTCACCATTATCGTACCAAATTGAGTCTGTGGGCTGTGCTGGGTTCCTTCGCCTATAACGTATCCTAGACCTCCACCGAGGAAGATCCTCGTGCCGATCCCGATCGTCTGGAACCCCTTGTCCTTGTAGAGTGGACTCAGTTGCCCGGCTCCGCTGTAAGTGATATTGCCGAACTGTGGCAGGAGCGTTCCCATGTATGTGTGAATTATTTTGTCAGTGCCGTTTGTCGCCGCGTTGTAGTGCTGGTATGCATTTCGCGGATTGATCAGTGTCGCTTGATTCAGATCTTTTAGAGTGAATGTGGTCTCTATGGCTCTTCTTGGATAGCAATCTGTTCCGTAGGCCTCTCCGCGTAGATGAACCTCCTTGCCTCTGACCAGATCCTCAATAACGTGCCCTCCTCCATATTCGAAGCCTTGAGACTCGCTCATCGCGGTCGCGCCGATATAGGCGTCAACGGCTGCTAATCCCTTGTAGGCAGGAACATCATTGAGCCAGCAGTGTGACATCTTGATCGGAGGCTCAGAATGCCCAAAGTTCAGGAATGCCCCTGAGCTGCACATGGCGCCGAATGTTCCGGTTGTGACGACATCGACTTCTTTTGCAGATGCCTCCAATCCGTATTCTGCGACATGCGAAATGAATTCATCTGCAGTGACTACGATTGCGTCGCCACGCTTGATCTTTGCATTGATCTCTTCGTAGGTTCTGAGTGATTCTGCTCCGACTTGTTTGGCCATATTCTAGATGCCTTCGTGATTCTGTGCGAACTGTCGCTGTCTCGATTAAGGATTCTTGATAGAACTATTCCAATAGGAATATCGTTAGAGATGATCAATGGAGACTCGTGCTGACGTGCAGAGAGACAATCGGTCGTCGAGCGGTTAGGTTAACTGCAATGGAATGCATCTATTTGCGGCTTAGTAAGAAGTGTGCACTCGGATCTCTGGAGTTGGATAGGAAGTGAAGGATGAGAACCTGTCTAGACTGAGGGTTAGACTTCGCTCGGTCGATTCGGAACTCATTGCCGTCTTGGCTAGAAGGAATCGATTGGTCAGCAAGATCGGGCGAGTGAAACGGAGACTCAAGATGGAAGTGATCGAACCAATCACTGAGAAATCCGCAATGGAGAACTTCGTCGGCTCCGCCAAGAAGGTTGGATTGGATGAGGGTTACGCAAGGCGGATTGGGGAACTGGTCATCGAGGCATCAGTAGATGCTCAGAAGCGACATAGCCCATCTGCGGCTTCAAGCGACGTCACATTGAAGCAGTTCGCAGAAACCATGCGGGCAGCAGAGAAACTAGGCCGCAGACTGATCAGGTTCGATATCGGCGAACCACGCTTCAGGACTCCGAGCGTCGTGGTCAACGAATCCAAGAGATGGCTCAATCGATCGCCCACAATGCTATACGGCTCAAGCGCCGGGCTAACTGAACTCACCGAGACAATAGCCGCAAAACTCAATGTTCAGTACGGGACGAGACTACGTCGGTCGAATGTTCTCATCGTCCCTGGGGCTCGTTTCGGAATTTTCGCTGCAATTCGAGCGACCGTGTCAAACCTTGACCGGGTGGTGGTTTGTCGCCCTGCGTGGCCAGCCTATGCGTCTTGCACGAGCCTAGTTGGGGGAAGACTCCTCCCCGTTGAGACTAAACTGGAAGACAAATGGGAGATCGATTTTGGTGCTCTTGAAGATGCACTCAAGCTCAAGCCAAAGATGCTTATCCTCAACAACCCCAACAACCCTACAGGAAAGGTGCTTTCAGCAGATAGATTCGAAGAGGCAATCGAGCTCGCGGGTAAGTATGGCACAACGGTTCTCTCAGATGAGGTCTACGCAACCTACTGCACTACAACGCCGCCTAGCATTCTCGATTATTCTGACAGTAAGGCGATCTACATCAACAGTCTCTCAAAGGAATTCAGCATGACCGGTTGGCGAGTAGCCTATACGGTGGCTGACGAGCAGACGATAGCAAAGATGCGCAACCTCGTTGAGATCACCCTTACAAACGTGCCTGAACTTGTGCAAAGGGCAGCGCTCGCCGCCCTCAAGGATCCGAGTAGTGAAGCATCATCTGCCAGACGAAGAATTGCGAGATGCCTTCGCACAGCCTGCCACGAACTACGACGAGGCGATCTTGAATTTCACACTCCTGAAGGCGGATTCTACGTCTTCCCGAGAATGAAACGTAAACGGATTGACTCCGTGAAATTTGCGCAACACTTACTCGAGAAGTATGCTGTAGGAGTCATGCCTGGATCAGTTTTCGGGGAATACAAAGACTTTCTCAGGCTAGCAGTTACTGAATCGGAAGACGCTGTCAGGACGGGCATCCGACGAATTGTGAAGGCGATGAACAAATGGTAGCCCGAGTCGCGATAATTGGTGCTGGAGGAATGGGTGCATGGTTCGCTCGTTTGCTAAAATCACGTGGATATCGCATCACCGTTGCTGATCGCAATAGCGGCA
>CAYGWT010000139.1:0-1960 GCA_964353625.1 uncultured Candidatus Bathyarchaeia archaeon
GAAGACCTCGAACTTATCAAAGCCAAGAGTGAAGACCTCGCCAAAATTCTGCAGGAAGTGGGAACGGCCGTATATCAGCAGGTCGCCCAAGAAAAGGCGAAAGCCGAGCAGGCAACTTCAGAGAAGCCTCCTCAGGGAGAACCTGAAAACAAGGTTGTTGACGCCGAATACGAAGTCAAGGACGAGAAGAAGTAGAGTGCCTTTGTGCAACACGACAACGGCTGAGAGAGTTTGAGCAGACGCGACTACTATGACGTCCTTAGTGTTCCTCACGAAGCGGGCAAGGACGACATCAAGAACGCCTACAGGAAGCTAGCTCTCCAGTATCATCCCGACCGAAACAAGTCACCAGAAGCCGAAGAGAAGTTCAAAGAAATCTCGGAAGCGTACGCGATCCTCTCAGACGAACAAAAACGAGCACAATACGACCAGTTCGGCCACGCAGGAATAGACAGCCGGTACTCTTGGGATGACATATTCCGAGGAGTAGATTTCGGCGAAGTATTCAGAGATATCGGATTCGGGTTTGGAGGTTTTGACAGCATCTTCGATCGCTTCTTCGGAGGAGGTGAGAGGCGCAGAGTATCCCGTGGAGCCGACTTGAGATACGATACCAGTATTTCACTCGAGGAAGCCTACTCCGGCGCGAGGCGTGAGATTGAAGTTCCGCGAGCTGAACTCTGCCCGACCTGTCGAGGAACAGGCGCAAGGTCAGGAACCAAGCCAAAGCGTTGTCCGAGATGCAACGGCGCCGGGCAAATTCAGCAAGTTCAGGAAGCTGGCTTTGCACGATTCGTGAGGATAGTACCGTGCAACACTTGTCGCGGTAAGGGAACGATCATTGACAATCCGTGCGAGGAATGCAAAGGCCAGGGCCGGGTACGAAGAACTCGCAAGATCTCGATCAAGATCCCACCTGGAGTTGAATCCGGAAACCACCTAAGATTGACAGGTGAGGGAGAGGCTGGAGAACTGGGAGAACCCCCTGGCGATCTCTACGTTGTCATCCATGTGAAACCGCATCATCTCCTAGAGAGAGACGGAGACGACCTCATTTATCATATGGAACTTGGTTTTGCAGACCTAGCGCTCGGAAAGGAAATTGAGGTTCCCACACTCGATGGCACACTGAATGTCAAAGTTCCAGCAGGCACACAGCCTGGAACGGTCCTACGACTTAGAGGAAGAGGGATGCCTCGGACAGGAGGAGGCAAAGGCGACCAACTCCTTGAGATCTTGATCCGAATACCGACGAAGCTGACCAATCGGCAGAAGGAGCTACTGAAGGAATACTCGACGCTAGAGAAGCCCTAGCTCATCGTCCCGTTGCGTTACTGATCGACCGGGACAGAAAAGAATCGGTCATCCTTGGCTGTGTGACTGAGTGTTCCAACGATCGGGATATGCTCCCCACATTTCAGGCAATTGTTCTTTTCGTCCAGGTACCAGCCCACGATATCGAACCCATACCTCTTAACCGCCAGAGTGCCGCACCCAGCACAATACGTGCTCTCGAATGGGTGACCTTGGACATTGCCGACATAGACATACTTGAGACCCTCCGCCTTGGCTGCTTCATAGTGTCTCTCAAGCGTCTCCGTTGGCGTCCAAGGCAAATGGCTTAACTTGAAGTCGGGGTGGAACCTGAGAAAATGCATTGGAGTATCAGGGCCGACGTTCTCAAGGATCCAACGTGACAACCTTCGCCCTTCCTTGAGATCATCACCAATCTCTGGCACTACTAGATCAGTGATTTCTATGTGGATTCCCGCCTTCTTCAACGCTAAGAGAGTTTGATAGATCGGTTCCGCATCAGGAATCCCCACGTTGCGTCGGAGAAAGTTGGTCTCTCCGTTGCCCTTGAAGTCGACTGTTATCGCGTCAAGGAATTCGCTCATCATCTTCACCCCGTCAGGTGTAGCGTAGCCGTTAGAGACGAAAGCGTTGTGGATTCCCTGTT
>CAYGWT010000140.1:0-2041 GCA_964353625.1 uncultured Candidatus Bathyarchaeia archaeon
AAAGATCGCGGATCTTTGCCTCTATGACAACATCCGGTTGACCCGCATGCACAAGGAACTTATGCAAGCATTCATCCAAAGCCATTTTCAAGGCAGGATCTGCGCTTGAGACAGCACAAGTGATGTCGGCGATCCGGATTAGAAACCTGTCAGATGGCAACATGGAGTCTTCTCTCCTCTCAGGAAGTTCCAAGGGTACTGCACGCTATCATGAGAGGATTGCAGGTGGATAGATTACCGGGACCGGCACCGCTGCCGTTCATTTTGCAGCCACCCAATACCGCCTCCTCGGGTCTCAGTCGAACCTGCCGGGCCTCGGGTTTCAGGTAAGGCTTCTTGCCCCTCTTCGAATCTCCCTTCGTTGCACCTTTCATTGTGTTTCTCCTTGCGATAGCATTGCTTAGCTATCAGCGATCAGCCCTCAGCTTCTGAATAAATGAGGTCAACATTCGTTTTACATCAACCACTTCATTCGTGAGCTTTTCATGTTCGTAGAGGCCCAAAAACTTTAGATCATGTGCAAGTAACAGGTGATATTCCAACTCGCTTGCTGAACCCATGGCTATTTGGAGGAAACGCGCTAGTTCAGCATCTCCATCTCTGCCACAACCTTCCGCAATGTTGGCGGGGACAGACACGGCAGAACGCCTGATTTGGCTTGTAATCCCATAAATCTCACTCTTCGGAAAAGTTGCAGTAGCCTTGTAAGTCCTAAGTGTCAATTCGTGAGCCTTCTGCCACACTTTCAGTTTTCTAAAGTCTCTCATTCTAGTCTCCATTCTCTTTTACCGTCTGACGGCTGAATGCTGACCGCTGATGACCGATCCTTCTCGCAGTACTCACACTCCCCATGAGGCTTGATGGAAAGACCGAGTGCTTTTGCCCTGAGATGGGCGACCTGGCACATGAAGTCAATGGGTTCCTCTGGATCCTGATTCTCCAATTCGCCGTTGGCAGGACACATGCCACACATGGCCTTCACCTCGCACGATAAACACTTTGTTTGTTTTCTGGATTTCTTTTGACGCACCTCTGCAAGAAAATGCTCCCATCCTTCTCGAAAACTTCCGGTTCGCAAATCATACCCATCTTTATGGGAGAGCACACAGATGCTCATCTTACCGTAAGGGTCTACAGCAAATGAATTAACTCCCCCTCCGCATTGATACAGCTCACCAAGATGTTCGGGCGTTGGTGGCTGACCATTGAATTGTGCGCAAAATTTTCCCCATTCTACCATTCGCTTTGGATCTCGCAGTTCCAAGTCCACCACCTCTTCTGGTTTCAATCGCACAGCCAGAGGAGTTCGGGAAGGGTCAATCCTTGGGTTGATCATGGCGTCATACCTAAATTCCAGCCCGAGTTCTTCCTCGACAAACCGTTTCATATCCCAGAGCTCGTGTTTATTTGGAGCGATCGCCATGGTCTTGAGTTTGAGAGGAAGGCCACGCTCCTTGAGCATGCGAACCCCTTGCATGCAACGCTCATAAGAACCTGTAACTCCCGTAATGCGCTCATACGTTTCCTGGCTTCGACCGTAAAGCGTGACCTCGATGGAGAAGGGACGCCACGCTGCAAGATAATCAGCTATCTTCGGGGTGATCAGAGTCCCGTTGGTAAACAGTGTGATAAGCAATCCTTTTTGTTTTGCGTAGGTGTAGATATCAAGGAAATCTTGTCTCGCAAAGATCTCGCCTCCCGTATAGAGCAACCATAAACAGCCCGACGCCACGATCTCATCAAGGATGCGGCGATGCTCATCGTAGGTGAGCTCACCGGCACGGGCTTCGTGGTCGGCGATGGGGAGATTATTGTAGCAGTGCACACACTCCAAAGGGCAACGACGGGTTACCTCAATCGCTGCACATAGAGGTACGCGCTGATGAATCAACCGACTTTGGATGCCCTGGCTGAATTTCGAATAATTCAAGGATTCCATAACACACAACCTGTGAGCGCTTCGCTCGGGGAGCGTTACACTTTAGGACCACTGTGTTCGAGGATCGCTTCGCTTAAGGCAAAGGATTCCTGGTCTAGAACC
>CAYGWT010000141.1:0-11670 GCA_964353625.1 uncultured Candidatus Bathyarchaeia archaeon
GTCTAGGGCATGCGATCGTCCGGACCTGACGAGCCACATGCGGACAACCTGGTCTAGGACATAGCTAAGCGTCCATTGGCCTTCCATCCATCAAAGGGAAGAAAGCCAACGACCCGGGTCCGAATCCCGGCGGCCGCACCATCTATACATTAGTTTCTAGATATTGAAGACCCAACAAGCCTACGATATGTCATGAATTGCTGAATCGGGTATGAGATCAGCCATCATTCCAGGGCTTCCCAGTTAGCCAAACTGTCTTGCCACCGTCGACGCCAACCCACCATCCCTACCTCTCGCGAAACAAACAATTGGATTGGGAGAGGTAGAATTGAACCGTCGTTTGTCCGTCGATAGAAAAAGTGTGTGGTATGGCTGGCGCGCACTTTTGGAAGGATAAGCATATAGTCGAGATTACTTAGTTGATGATTTATGGGAAGTATTCAGAAACGGATCACAAGAAGTTCGGATTAGTCTCAGGATATACACCAAAAGGCGATCAACCCAATGCCATAGATCGTCTATCCAGAGGGGTGCTGGATGGTCTGGAAAAACAGGTTCTGAGAGGTGCAACTGGAACAGGAAAGACCTACGTTATCGCCCACGTAATAGAGCAGGTTCAAAGACCCACCCTCATCATTTCACATAACAAGACACTGGCCGCTCAATTATATGGTGAGTTCAAAGCGTTCTTCCCTGAAAATGCCGTAGAATATTTCGTGAGTTACTATGATTTCTATCAACCTGAGGCATATATCCCTCAGACTGACACTTACATCGCAAAGGACGTGTCAATAAACGAAGAGATCGATAGATTAAGACATTCAGCAACTCAATCGCTTCTTACCCGGCGTGACGTTATTGTGGTGGCGAGTGTCTCCTGCCTGTACGGCATAGGTTCGCCCATTGAATATCTGAAAGCAGCCTTCAGATTGACCAAAGGCCAGACAATCCAACGAAACGTAATTCTCAGAAAACTCGTCGATATGCTCTATGAGAGAAACGATGTCGCCCTTACCCGGGGGAAGTTCAGAGCCCGCGGGAACACCATAGAGTTCTGTCGTGTCGACCAGGATAGTGCCGTGCGCATTGTTCTCCAAGAAAATGAGATTAAAGAGATATTGAATCTTGATCCGACTACTGGTCAAGTTACTGAACGAAGAGACTCCACCCTGATATTCCCGGCACGACATTTCGTTACTCCTCATGACAAGCTAGATGACATACTCGATGGCATAGAATGTGAACTTGAGGCGAGGTTAGACGAACTCAATACACAGGACAAATTGTTGGAGGCTCAAAGGCTTGAACAGAAGACAAGATACGACTTGGAGATGATCAGAGAAATTGGATACTGCACCGGCATTGAGAACTACTCTCGTCACTTTGACGGGAGAGCAACTGGAAAACCACCGAATACGCTTATCGACTACTTCCCGCAAGGATTTATGACGATCATAGACGAATCTCATGTTACCATTCCACAAATCCAGGGCATGTTCGGCGGTGACCTTTCCAGGAAGAACATGCTGATAGAGTACGGGTTCAGACTCCCCTCGGCAAGAGATAATCGGCCATTGACTTTTGATGAGTTCAGTGAGAAGATTGGAACCACAATTTACATGTCGGCGACTCCGGGCCGTTACGAATTGGGACTTGGTCAACAAATAGTTGAACAGATCATAAGGCCTACGGGACTCGTCGATCCGGAGATCATCGTCAGACCTGTAGAGGGTCATATGAAAGATTTGATCAACGAGCTCAAGAAGCGTATTGAAAGAAATGAGAAGACTCTAGTGACTGCACTCACCAAGAAAATGGCTGAGAACATCGCTGAGTACCTGCAAGATCAGGGCATCAAAGTCCATTACCTACACTCTGAAATAGAAACATTGGACAGAGTTAGAATTCTGAAAGACCTGCGACTAGGAGTGTATGACGCCATCGTAGGTGTGAACCTTCTAAGAGAAGGGCTAGACTTGCCAGAGGTATCGTTAGTAGCAATTCTGGATGCAGACAGTGAGGGGTTCCTTAGATCTGAGACTTCACTTATCCAAACCGTGGGAAGAGCCTCCAGGAACATCTACGGCCAGGCCATCATGTACGCCGACAACATGACAGACTCTATGAAGAGAGCGATATACGAAACTAACAGGCGGCGAAAGATCCAACTTGAATACAATACTCAGTACGGCATAGTTCCTGAGACTATTAGAAAAGAAGTGCGTGAGATACTTGCAGGAATTAGACCCCTGCAACCAGAAACCAGCAAATCGCGCCGGGGGTTGGGCGCTGAGAGAATGTCAAAGGCTGAGTTCTCTGCGTTGATAGCCGGTCTGGAGCAGGAGATGCTCGACCGAGCAGCGAAGCTGGAATTTGAGAAAGCGGCTGAGATCCGTGATACTATAAAGGCATTGAAAGGACCTAGAACATGATGCAGGAAGAACTGATTATCAAAGGTGCAAGAGAAAACAACCTCAAGAACATCACCCTCAAGATACCCAAGTACAAAGTTGTGGTAATCACAGGGCTGAGCGGATCCGGAAAATCATCATTGGCCTTTGATACGATCTACGCGGAAGGCCAACGACGATACATAGAATCACTCTCAGCATATGCACGTCAATTCCTCGGACAATTGGATAAGCCAGACGTTGACTACATTGAGGGCCTCTCCCCTTCAATAGCTATAGAGCAGAGGTCAGCCGCTGCAAACCCTCGATCGACAATAGCAACAACCACTGAGATACATGACTACCTAAGATTGCTCTTTGCAAGAATAGGTGTTCCTCACTGCTTCAGTTGTGGAAGGAAAATCGAGAGACAAACTGTTCAGCAAATTGTCGATAAGATCTTGGAACAAGAAAAGGACTCTCAAATCAGCATCTGGGCGCCCGTCATCAGAGGCAAAAAAGGCGAGTATAAAACGACCCTGACTACCTACCACAAGCTTGGATTTCTCCACGCAAAAGTTGATGGCCAATACGTGAGCACTAAGCAAGCACGACCTCTTGAACGTTACAAGAAACACACAATCGCAATTCTAATCGACGAGCTTCAAGTCACAGATCAGGAAAAAGGAAGAATAGCAGAATCCGTGCAGACCGCGTTGAACTTGGCGGAAGGCGTTGTAACAGTAACTTCGAAAAATAGAAGCAACATGTTCAGTGAGAGACTAGCATGTCCGATATGCGCAGTTAATATGGAAGAACTTGAACCCCGCGCATTCTCCTTCAACAGCCCTTACGGAGCGTGTAAAGAATGCACAGGCCTTGGAGTCAAGATAAGGATGGACCCAGATCTCGTTATCTCAGATAAAGGAAAATCGATTCGACAGAGAGCAATTGAACCCTTCTTTGGACCGATAGACGGTTGGGTTCTATCCAACTTCAAACCAATCGCTCTCAGACATGGTTTTGATTTTGACCGTCCAATACGAGATCTGACACGAGACCAACTCAACATTCTCCTGTACGGCATCAAGGACTCTGAAAGACACTCATGGGAAGGCGTCATCAACATTCTTGAACGAAGACTTAGAGATACCAAGTCAGAAGGCATGAAAAAATTCTACAGCAAGTACACGAGCGAACATACCTGCCCAAGTTGTCACGGAGAGCGTTTAAGACCAGAGTCACTTGCTGTAAAGATACAAGACAAAAACATCGCCAACGTGACGACGATGTCGATTGCTCAAGCACAGAAATTCTTTGAAACGCTAACATTGCCCGATAAGGAAGCCAAGATAGCCGGGCAATTGCTTAAAGAGACCAAAGAACGACTGGGGTTTCTGCTTCACGTCGGATTAGACTACCTAACTCTCGATAGAAGAACCAGTACACTGTCAGGAGGCGAAAGCCAGCGTGCACAACTCGCCACTCAGATAGGTTCCAGACTAACCGGTGTCCTTTACATCCTTGATGAACCAAGCATAGGCCTGCATCCCAGAGACAATAGGAGACTGCTTGAGATCCTCCACAAACTGCGCGACCTGGGTAACACGATCATAGTTGTAGAGCATGATGAGGAAACAATCAGACAGTCAGACTATGTGATTGATCTAGGCCCTGGCGCAGGAGTTGACGGGGGAAGAGTTGTCGCCACAGGAACTCCAGAAGAGATCATGAGCAATTCTGCCTCAATCACTGGAGCTTACCTATCGCATAGGAAGACCATTCCAATCCCAACGATTCGAAGAAAGAATAGCGCAAAATCGTTGACAATCAGGGGAGCATCTGAGAACAACCTCAAAGGAATTGACGTACACGTTCCACTGGGCACCTTCACTTGCATAACAGGAGTATCGGGCTCCGGAAAGAGCACGCTCCTAAATGAAGTACTGTACAAGGCGCTTGCACAAGAATTCTACCATTCACGATCAAGACCAGGGCGCTTCCAGAAGCTTGAAGGCGTAGAGAACATAGACAAAGTCGTGATAATCGATCAATCGCCGATTGGAAGAACACCTAGAAGCAATCCAACAACATATGTTGGAGTTTTCACCCACATCCGGGAACTCTTTGCCAAACTCCCCGAATCAAGGGTTCGCGGATACAAACCAGGCAGATTCAGCTTCAACGTGAAAGGTGGGAGATGTGAAGCCTGCGAAGGAGCAGGCACAATCGAAATGGAGATGCATTTCCTTCCCGACGTTTACATTCAATGCGAAGTATGCAATGGAAGAAGGTATGGAAGAGAAACTCTTGAGATCACTTACAGGGGAAAATCAATTGCGGAAATACTATCAATGACAATCAACGAAGCTCTCCAATTCTTCCACAATATCCCAGCAATCAAGAGAAAATTCCAGACATTGGCAGACGTTGGCCTTGGATACATCACATTGGGACAGAGTGCAACAACGTTGTCTGGCGGTGAAGCACAAAGAGTAAAACTTAGCACGGAACTCAGCAAGGTAAACACTGGGAAGACGCTGTATATTCTTGACGAGCCAACAACGGGACTTCATTACGCAGATGTTGAGAAACTACTGAAGGTAATTCACAGATTAGTTGAGTTAGGCAACACCGTACTCGTCATAGAACATAATCTGGAAGTCATCAAGACAGCGGACCACATCATTGATCTCGGACCTGAGGGCGGAGACAACGGAGGCTACGTTGTTGCAACCGGCTCTCCAGAAGAGGTTGCACAGGCCAAAGCATCATACACAGGCCAATACCTGAGAAAAATACTGGAACAAGACCGAATAGAGAAATGGGAATGAAATAACGCAGTGTCGCCCCATCGATGAGGAATGGACGTCGCAAGTTGAAAAGATCAAGCTGCAAATAGATCACCTTCCCGAGAAAACGGGCGTCTACATCTTCGAAGGAAATGGTCTGATATTATACGTTGGAAAGGCAAAAAACATTAAGAAACGTGTAGAAGACCATCTCCAAGCAGCAAAGACCGATAACCGAGAAAAAAGAATCATAGACGCAACAGAAGAGATACGCTACATCGTGACAGGCAACGAAACTGAAGCTCTCATTGAAGAAAACATTTTGATCAAAGCACACAAACCACTTCATAACGTTCGCTTGAGTGACGACAAAACGTACCCTTACATCAAGATTAGCACTGACGAACAGTACCCATGCCTTAGCATTACGCGAAAGATCACTAACGATAACGCGAAATACTTCGGCCCATACGGCGACGTAACAGCAATGCGTAACTCGCTAGGCACCATCAGGAAGATATTCCCTATCAGAATATGCGGAAGAAGGACCTACGCGGCTGCAACGAGACCCTGCACGTACTATCACATTGGTCAATGCAGTGCTCCGTGCGCAGGCAAAATCACAAAAGCCGAATACTCCTCAATGATAAACAGCCTGACTCTATTCTTAGAAGGGAAACTCGCTCGCGTAATAGAAACACTCCGTTCCGAGATGGCCAGCACATCGATGAAACGCGAATATGAGAGAGCGGCCATATTGCGTGATCGAATTCGTAACTTGGAGAAAACAGTACAACAAGTACGCATAGTGCTACCCGCCAACTACAACCTTGACGCAATTGCAATCTACCGCGGCAAAGAAAGTGTTTATGCACACGTTCTCCAAATTACAGAAGGAAAAATCGTTTCGTCCGAAAACTTCGATCTAAAAGTGGCTGAAGAAGCAAGCGACGAAGAGGCTCTGGAGTCGTTCCTGAAACAATACTACCTGAAAAGAACATACGTACCTGACAGACTGATCCTCAACAGAAGAATCGATGATGCCAAAACAATAGCAAATTGGCTGTCGAGAAAAAGCAGAACGGGAGTAAAGATCAACAGACCCTCAGATCGAAAACTAAGATCGATTTTAGACTTAGCGATCGAAAACGCCAGAACTTACTCAGACAACCTGACGACAGCAAAAGAGAAAGCTGCTAATTCTCTACTTGAACTCAAGAACTATTTGGGGTTAGAGAAGACGCCCGGAACGATCGAATGCTTTGACATATCCAACCTCGGGGAAAGAAACCCAGTTGGATCCAAAATCTGCTTCTGTGATGGAGCGCCAAACAAGAGAGAATATAGAATGTACAGAATAAAGACGGTCCTTCATCAGAACGACCAAGCAATGATGGGAGAAATCATAGCGAGAAGATTCAGTCGACTCCTGAAAGAGGAAAAACAAGTTCCCGATTTGATTGTTGTTGACGGAGGCATCCCACAAGTACTTTCAGCACAAAAGCAACTGGATAACCTTGGCATCACTGCCCCCCTCATCGGCCTGGCGAAGAGGCGAGAACAGATATTTCTTCCCAATGGAAAGATGCTGGAAACAGATCGGAATTCGAAATCAAGCCTTTTGCTTCAACACATGCGAGATGAAGCGCATAGATTCGCGATCAACTACCATCGTAGAAAAAGAGAAAAGCTTGAAGAGCCATTATAGGGGCTGTCTGAGATTTGTGACCTAGGCCGAGTCGTGGGAACCACGTTTGAATCATGGTTCTCGACGGCCGCACCAATGAAAATTCCCGCTGGCTTGGTTCCTCTCTCACGATTGACGTGTAACAGGGTTGTTTGAAACTCATGCACAATAACGCGACCGATGGGGAATTCGTCACGCGTCTGCAGCAAATCGAAATGAGCACGGATTGGGGACATGTAGTGGAGTCAGAGGCTATAGATTATCAAGGGGTCATTCGCGTCGTCTGTTATTTGCTTAGGTAGTTGACCAAAAATATCTTCTATTTGCTGCAACTCGCTCGGTAAAAGCAGGGCGCTATGAACGATAATGTATCTGACGTTGTTCTCCCTCAGCATCTGCAAACCACGTGCGACATCACTGGGATTGACTTGTGTGCCAGAGTGTATTGCCACTAGCGCCGCAACGAGCGGGTTCTGCTCAAAGGAGCGTAGAGTAGATTGTGGAAGTCGGGAAACCCAACCGCCAACAATGGGTTTCTCATGTATGGTTTGATAGTACAGATAGCGAGCCATATGCACTGGAAACGGTGATAGGGGCACTTCCATTATCGCATATGGCTCCTGATCAGCCCGCATTTGATAGTATATGCTGGGCGCGGTTGCGGCTGTGACTGGATATGGTATGATGAGGCTTTCAATTAGGATCAGAACGCAAAGTGCGATGCCGATGAGATTTCTAGACCTTATGTGTCTGTCTGCCGAGAGGCGCCGGAAGCCGTAATCCGCCAACATAGAGAATGAAAGCAGACAAGTCAACGAGTATCTGCTAGGGATGTAGAATGATGCAAGTGGAAAAATCACGATCTTGTAAGGGAGATCAAATATGGATAACCCGTAGAGGTGCAATTCGGGTCCGAGAGACAAGCCTGCGAAAACCAGAGCCAGGGCTGCCCACAGATGCGTCTCTCTAGATCTTTGGCGGATGCTCGCGAATGTCGCCAGAGCAATAGTGGTGTAACCGATGAAGACCGTGGCCTCAATGGGGCTTGCGGTGAAATGAGAATACACGCCCGAGAATAGCGAGTCGTAGAGAACGGTGCCCAGGTTGGGGGTGAAATAGGCAAGCAGGTCGACTGAGTTCATGGAAACATATGACAGAGGAAGCCCAAGGTTCGCGTCTCTAGAGTAGACAAGCGACGCAGTCGAATAATAAAATGGAAGAGCTATGACTAGAAAGGCTCCCAAACCCAAAAGCAGTGATCTAAACCAAGCCTTTCAAAGATCGTTCCTTATTCCACAAGAAGACTACCGGAGAGAATATCAGACTTAGAACAGCGACTTGTACCGGATAAATCTCGGAGGATAGTCCCACTAGTGCCAAGAAAAGACCGGCTAGAAGCGCATCGCTCGTTTTCCGAGTCCTCAGGGTCCTAATGAGGAAAAGTATGTACAGAGGAATGAACTGCGTGGTCAACAGGTTCAGATGGCCGAGTCCCCTCATCAACCTGTAAGAGCAGAAAGTGAAGATAATACTCGAGCCGAAAGCTGCCCATCTATCTTCTATCAGATACCGTGCGAGCGCAAACGTGCCATATCCCGTCATGACGAATGTTAACAGAAAGAGAATGTTGTATGTAGTGGGCAAGTTGAAGAGGAACTGAAGCGGCACCGAGAGCAAGGTGTTGAAGGGAGTGAGTGTTGTTGAAGCAAGACTCACGCCTGTGGGGTAGAACATGTATGGGTCAAAGTATGGATTGACCTTTTGCTCGATGAGCGCCTTTTTGAACCACCAAAACTGGTTGATGAACTGCCACACATCTCCACCACCAGGAACGGCTTCGGTGAACTTCAAGATAAGAGGGTAAGTTGCGACAAGAGCCAACGCCAAATAGGCGGCGCCAAGAACCACCGCCAGTGTGAGTCTGGATCTCAACGCCACTCTTCACCATATGTCTCGTTGCCTTTCATTTGGCCGTTGGCCCAGGCCTAGGCCTATGATCACATATGTCGCATTTTGAGTATAAATCCGGTGCTTCGACGCTGGTTACGCTTGGGTTCTAGGCTACAGCACATCCTTGAGTCCTCTCGTGAGCCGCGAAGCTCCTTTCGCAGCGAGACTTTCGTCTACATTAGCGTACGCTATTCTGAGGGCTGGGTATTTCGCGCCAAAGACTTGTCCTGGAATCGTTATGACCCCGTATTCCTCGATGAGCCTCTTCGCGATGTCCCAGTCACTTTTCTTGGTCTTTAGTCGAAGCATGAAGTAGTAGCTTCCCTTGGTGACGGGCATCTCAACGAAGTCGAAGCCCGCAAGTCTCTCTATGAATATCTTCCTCGCCTTCTCTATGCGAGGAATGAATTGTCGTGGGTATGCCGCACCCAGTTTCATCGCGGCCTCGGCCGCAATCTGTAGCGGGCTGGGTGCGCATATGGTAACCGTGTCTTGGACCTTCAGCATTTCAGTGTAGAGGTGTTTTGGAAACACTGCGTAGCCGATTCTATAGCCTGACATACCGTATGATTTTGAGAAAGAAAAAAGCGAGATAGTGTACTCAATACTTTTGTCAAGCTCAAGCGCACTCACATGTTTCGCATCATCGTACACGAAATGCTCGTAAGTCTCATCAGTTATTAGGTAGAGGTCATTCTCGGCGCAAAGCGCGCCTATTTCTCTAAGCGCATCCTTGGAATACACTGCTCCGGTGGGATTGTTCGGTGAAACAAGCACCACAGCCCTGACACGCTTTGTTATGCACCTACCAATGCATTCAACGAGCGGTTGGAAGTCACTGTCAGTATCGACGATCACGGGTTTGCAGCCTGCCAGCTCCACAGCCATAACATGATTGAAGTAGTAGGGTGAAAGCACCAAAACATGATCACCAGGCCTCGTAAGGCAAAGGATCGCGTTCACAAATGCCTGATTCGCACCGGCGGTCACCATAATGTTGTTGTCCGAATCAGCGTCTACCCTGTTCTCGGAAGCGAGCTTCTCAGCTATCGTTTGTCTGAGACTTGCCTTGCCTGCATCCGGAGAGTACTTGAAGCCTGATTCTTTGTCGAGCGCACCGGCCGCGGCGCGAATTGCCTCTCTGGGAGGCCCATAGAATGGAACGCCTTGTCCCAGATCTACGACTTCACTCGGGACGTTCGAGTCCGCAATTAGCTTTACAATGGGCGCTTCCTGTATTTTCTCCGTGCGCCCTGGTTGGGGCTTCATGTCATGCAAGAAGTTGCGACGAGGATAAAGCCCTGCGCTCCATAAGCCGGAGGCTCAATGAGCAGCGATACACGCGAATAGCGACAAGCTCAATGTAGGCATCTACCTATTCAACCGCGCAAAATGCAGAGCGAGACTCATGACTGGAAGAGGAATAGCTCGGGAAATTCACGATCAGAAGAGAAAAAACCCATCATACTTTGTCTACATTCTGCTTTGCGATGACGGAAGCTACTACACTGGATACACAAGCAATCTGTCGTCAAGGTTCCATCGACACACGAAAGGATGCGGAGCACGGTACACGAAGATGCGTCGACCAAGAAAAATCGTGTACGAACAGAGATTCACGACGCGCAGCGCGGCCATGAGGAGGGAACGACAGATAAAGCTACTCAGTCACGACGAGAAGCACGATCTTGCGGAGTCGTCAAAATCGCGCACAGCACGTTATCAACGCAAGGGGCCCTTGCGAGACACGTAGACCGTCCTGTCGTCTACTCTAATTCTCAGAGTGTACTTGGCCGCTTCACTTTCTTCTATTCTGCGGGACCTCGATCTGAATGCATGTGCAAGATTCTCCGCTTCTTTCACAGATTGACAACGGACTTTGAATCCATCCATTATGCCTCTGGAGATCAGTAGGAGTTTTCGCTGCCTTTGTCCATATGCAACGTATTTGTCAAAAGTCCCTCGCTTATACTCTCTCACTGGTTAGCCTCTCGCTTCATTCCGCCCTATTGTGGGCTGACTCATAACCACAACGACGAACGAAAAAAGGATGGGTTGGAGCATCTGCCTCGTGTGAACTGTCGGATTGGATTGATGGCGGTTCCGAGTTCACAGCAGTTCGTGTGCTATTCTGTGACGGTTATTGCCTGTGTGGGGCATTGAACTTCGCATGCTCGGCAGACGATGCATGCATCGTTGTTGATGACTACGGATTTCTTACCATCGTAGCCTTTGACTTCTTGTAGCTCGAACACAGCGACTGGGCACACGTCCGCACAGATAGAGTCGCCATTACATTTGCTTACGTCGACTGCAACTTTTACCATGGGCCTTTCACCAGTGAAAGTTGATCGCGTACATTGCTGGAGGGTAATAAGTTCATGGTTTCTGAACGTGGCGGGTTGCCGCCTAGACAATAGTCTAGAAAGTAAATAGCGGACCGAGCCATCGAGGCAGTCGAATCGACTATCACCAGTTATGTTCCGACGCTGACTGCGATTACTCTTGCCTGGTCGCACACGTCCTCGCATCTATCTGCGACATTCTCAATTGCTGCCATGAACTCTGCTAAGAGAATGATCTGCCCGACTGTACTCTCTGGGCCGGAGATCTCGCTCAAGAGCCCCCTGCCTTTTCGGTAGAGGTCGTCGACCTCCGCTTCGAGGCGCTCCACTTCGTCTGCCGCGTCGAGTGCTTCTTGCACCTTCTTGTCCGTCAATAGCTCAATGCACTGTTGCACATTCATCACACAGTCCTTGATGACTTTGCACATGTCGAAAGCGGTTTGTCGGAGCTCATCGGATAGCTTGTTCAGAGGGGACTGCCTGACGATTCTGCCGGCTTCGAGACA
>CAYGWT010000142.1:0-2214 GCA_964353625.1 uncultured Candidatus Bathyarchaeia archaeon
AGATCTTCCGTTTCCCGAAGCAATCTGTGCGATCCATCGTATCGCCATGGCAATGCTGACCTTCATGAGATTTGGCTCTTCTGTCAGCCACAGTACATGATCAAGACATTCTGCCACATCCTTCTTCGAGAACTCCTTCACAACAATGGGCAACCCCAAGGTTCTAGCTGTCGATTCCGCTAGACTCATCTCGACCGTTCGGCCAACGCCAACCGTCACTAGAAGCAAATCCAGTCCCGCATTCTTCGCAATCCTAGCAAGCACCGTGCTATCGAGGCCTCCCGAAAACCCGATGGCCACTGCGCCTAGCCCGGCAGTCTGAATTGAGACCGACTCGGTCAGCAAGCCGAGAAGTTGGTGATGATCTACGCTCGCGTCAGGCGTTGTCTTAGCTACGTTGGTCTCGGGGATCGGAGAGTCAACGGTTGATCCGGCCTCGGTTGCCTCTAAGAAACCACCGACCGGAAAAACCTTGGTATCGGCAATTCCAATGGTCCAAAGTGCCTTACGGTCTGATGCAACCGCTATCAGGTCACCCTGGCGGCCGAAGTAGACTGGTTTGAGGCCAAGCTGGTCTCGCGTGACAAGCAGCCATTCATCTGTGCAACAGCAGAGGGCATATGCTCCGTCTATGTCCCTTCGAATTGAGGAGAATTTCATCGGGGTAAGCCTGCTTTCTAAGATTCGGGCTGCCTGTCCTCCCCCGACAAGCTGTCCATTCGCCACGATTCTCCCGTCCATGCTGAACCAGGCTTCACCTGCTCGGACGGGCTGAGGAATATCGCTTGGGAGGGTCTTTGTGAAACAATACCCAACTGCTGTTTTTCTCTTGGACGATGATACCGCTAAGCTGGCCGGGAAGCTAGCGGATTCTAGAGTGCCTCCCCCAGCAACCGCTGTCGCGTCCTTTCCTCGGTGCCGCATCGCAGAGAGCATCTTTGCGACAACCCGGGGCGCATCAATCGCAGACTTGGAGAAGACTGCCGCAATTCCACCCAAGTCACTTGTTCACCTATGCCTTGCCTGTGCAGGCCATCGCTGCGTCATTGCTGTTTGGTATTTTGGATTTTGGGTCGTGTTTTTCTTTCCTTTTCCTTCTGTGGCGTCTATGTTCTCGATCTCCACGATTTCGACATAATGACATTTCGTGCAAGTGTGAAGTTCTATCTGCTTTCCTGACAGTATGGCGTCCTGAGGCGAGTGCCATAACCGAGGAATGGCATATCGTTCTTCTTCAATGGCTCCTTGCATCTTGGACAGAGTCGAACTTCTGTCATCATGAACACAGGGAATGCTCCCTCATTTTGTGATTTATGACTTGCCGTATTGGCGTCTACAAATCCACCGAATGGCTGAGATGTGAATCTAGAGACTAGTGCTTCTTTCAGCTAGGACCCCTCACGTGGTATACCAGGAAGCTATTGCAGTCATCCCCGCGACTAGAATGAGCATAATCTCCAACGTGCCTCCAAAAAGCATAGCCCCTGAGATGAAAGTCTAGCCTCTCAAGGCGGATAAGATAGTCGACAACATTTCTGGCGAGGAAGAGAAATTACGTTAATGATGGCTACCAGTGGATCCAAATCAGACGCTGGCCTAACCCAACTTACAGGCAGCCTCAGAGTCTAAGACCCGTACGGGCCGCTCAGTGAGTACACGGCGGTGGCCACGATCCGTCCTTCGCAGCTAGCGCTGCCAATCCATCGGTTCCTACATCCGAAACGTTCGCTGGTCGCGACTGCAAAGTCTTGCTTTAGAGTCTGCCACCGCACGTGGAGCAGAATGTTGCTGATGTGTCAGTCACTATCGTGTGGCAATTCCTGCAGACTCTCGTAGGCCCTGTACCTACGTCGCCCATGGGAAGGATACCGATCAGCTGGCTTTGTGTCCCTTCAGCTTTGGAACCGCTGCTGTTTATGCTTACCCTGCTTCCTTGTCCAATTGCCGAAATCCCAACGTTGAACGTGTTCTTTGGCGCGATTATGTAGTAGACTGCGGCCACTGCAATTATCACGAGCCCTATTATGAGCAGAAGGAGGTTGAACAGACCGATGAGAAAGACAAGGAATCCAACCACTGCGAGTGCGACTAGTATGATGAAGTTGACATCTTTCCCGCCATCCGCTGTTAGACTTTGAGATGGGATTGTAGCTACGACTTTCATCCCTGAATCCGCCAGAACGCTAGTAGCTTTCTGATAGACGGATTCGGGTG
>CAYGWT010000143.1:0-3424 GCA_964353625.1 uncultured Candidatus Bathyarchaeia archaeon
CTCCTCTGAAGTCGAAACCACGTCTGCACCGGCATCTACGCATTCAAGAATCTGGGGACAGACATCCTGCACATATGATGAAGTGGCATGGACGACGATATCAGGAGAAGAAGCAGTCAGAACTCCAGTAGCATCACGTGAGACTGCCACATTCAGTTTGTGTCCTAGCCCTGCGACCTCGCCTAGATCCTTGCCAACCTTGCTATCGTCAGTATCAATCGCTCCTGATATCTGCACCCAGTCCTTTTTCTCGAGCACTTTCACGACATTGGAACCTATTGGCCCAACACCATATAGAACGAGCCTGACCGGCCTCATCTTCTCGCCAACCATCCAACCTGTACGCTCCAACCATTAAATGGATGACTACAAGTCACATCTTACACCAATCGAGCGGACGTACTGTGCGAGTGAATTGTCAAGATCACTTGCTAAGGGAAGATGTTCTCCCCATGATCACGACTATTACGAGCGTCGCTATTCCTAAGAGACTCAGCGGAATCGCTGCCACACTCCAAGCACTTTCATCGTAACCCATGCCAACCATCACCACAAGTAACGCTAACAGCAACAGCACGCATGCGACGGCCGAAACTAGATTGTAGGTTTTCTTCGACAAATTAGAACGCTGCCCCTTGGGAAACTTGGTCCGCGCATATATGGCGATAGAGGAGTTCATCCGAATCGAACTCAGGGAGCGCGAGCAAGAGATCGCCGGGTACTAGTTACCTCTCTCAAACAGCCACGCAGTACCGATAGCAATCATAATGAAGCTGGCAGTAGCGGCATGTACACGCTGAGATCATGCAACTGTGACTGTTGGCTTGTGGTAGAAAGTCGTTTATGTCTAACGGACTGTTCACAGTTCTGATGGTTTCACATATGGGCATCAAGGAACTAAAGGTAGAGGATCTCGATCCTGCAGAGTTTGCGGATCGGATGGTGAAGGAGATCTCGGCCACCGTCGGCAAGGACACTGCTATCAATGCACTATCGGGCGGTGTAGATTCTTCGACTGTTACGATGCTTGGTCACAAGGCGCTTGGGAGCAAGCTCAGAACCTGTTTCGTGGAGAATGGTTTGATGAGAGAGGGAGAATCAGAAAGAGTCGTTTCGATATTCAAAGATCTCGGGGTGAAGGTTGAGGTGGTTAACGCTGAGACTCAATTCTTTGATGCCCTAAGAGGGCTAACCGATCCGGAACAGAAGAGGGAAGCCATCACTCGAACATTCTACGAGGACGTTTTCGGCAGAATTGTGCGAGAAAGCGGTGTGAAGTATCTCCTGCAGGGAACGAACATCACGGACGTAGAAGAAACAGTTGCTGGGATCAAAAGACAACACAACGTCCTCGAACAGCTTGGAATCAACACGGAGGAGAGATATGGCTACAAGGTCGTGGAGCCACTTGTCCAGCTCAGGAAGCCATCGATTAGGATTCTAGCGAATCATCTTGGATTGCCAGACGAGATATGGAATCGGCAACCTTTCCCCGGCCCCGCCTTGGCGGCCAGAGTCATCGGCGAAGTTACCCCCGAGAGAGTTGCGACCGTAAGGAAGGCAACTAGGATAGTCGAAGAGAAACTATCCATGACAACAGCATTTCAATACTTGGCAATCCTACATCAAGACAAAGTCACCGGCATGATTGATGGTAAAAGACGTTTTGGAGAACAAATCGAAGTAAGATGCTGGGACAGCACAGATGCCAGAGTGGCCTCCCCGACACGAATCCCCCACGAGATCCTGACCGATCTGGCACAGAGAATTACGAGAGAAATACCTGAAGTTGTAAGTGTGACCTACAACGTGACGAGTAAACCGCCCTCAACAATAGAGGCGATCTAACAAAATCGAATGGAGTATCCCACTGGTTCCCTTTCGATGAATTCGTCCGTCTGTTTCTCTCTATCGCATATTTGCGCACGAACGTTGGTAGTGGTTGTGAATAGGCTTGAGTGACGCCATCCCGCGTGAAGTTTCCAGGCAATTGTGCGACGAGATTCGACGAGAGAAAGAGCATAAATGGTTCAGTCAGTGCTGGGGCTGCGTCAAGTTCTCTAAAGGAGACTTCTCAAAGATGTGTGTCAGCAGCACGCCTGACTATCGCGGCTGCAACCTGGTCAACGAACGCTACGACAAGTCGCAGTTACTCCGCGAAGACTGAGATTCGTTGGAGCATAGCGGAGAATCTTAGCGCCTTCTGGAAAGGGATTTCAGTGACAAACGGAGATGTCCGGGTTTCTCTTTCACGCAGGAGAATCCGCGCTCTTTACGACTCCATGAGTTCCATCTACGACATTTTCACTCGCTACGAGAGAGGCTCGTTAAAGAAAGCACTAGAGGTTGCAAACCCAAGAGAGAATTCCCTTGTGCTAGAGGCTGGATTCGGAACCGGAAAAACTCTTGTGGAACTAGCAAAGAAGGTAGGGAACAATGGAGCGGTCTACGCGCTCGACATTTCTCAAAACATGATGGAAAGAACTCACGAACTCCTACATAGACGTAATTTGGCCGATAGGGTTAATCTCATTCTCAGCGACGCGGAAAACACGCCATTCTCTGACGCTACTTTCGACTTGGTATTCAGCAGCTACATGCTTGACTTAATCGATACTCCTACGATACCTACGGTTCTTCTCGAGTTCAAGAGGGTTTTGAAGTCCGTCGGTCTACTAGTTCTGGTTGGGCTGAGCAAGGGTTCCAAATGGTACGATAACATGAGACTGCACGAGTGGGTTTACAAGCGTTCGCCTTCCTTGCTTGGTGGATGCAGACCCGTCCTGTTGGCCCCGTATCTTCAGGATCTCGGATTCAGAGACGTGAACAGAGAGTACATACGAGGGGGCCATTTGACCCCGATAGAGATTGTCTGGGCTAAGAAAGGCGAATAGAACATCGATAATCTCCGTCTTTGGTTTCGTTGCAGATAATTCGTGTGCCTTGCTGCATACAAACAAGTGGGCTGCTCGAATCGGATCTGTTTCTACCTTCGGATTGGTGGACAGGAGAGAAGTGTGTTCTTTGTTATGCTGTTTAGCATGTCAATAGGTCGCCTTTTCGAGGGCATCAACCCCAGGCCTTCCACTGCAAGTTTTGTGTTTTCCACAAAAGTCGGCGGATAGAGGCGAACGAAGCACTCTTCAGCAGTCACTCTTGTCTCAATCAGAGCTTGGCCTCAGAAAAGAGCCACGGATTGAAGGTTGAATACAACTACATTGTAGGTCGAACTGTAGTGTGTGCGCCATGTTTCATGACAAACAGGTCGCTATCGGGCATTGAGCCCAGGTGGATTGCCAGCTCCTCAAGCTTATTCTCAGTTGTTCGTCCAGATACCGAGCATAGCATTTTTGCGGTCTCCTCAGTTGGCTTCATAAGTAGTGAATGATTCCCCTTGCGGAATCTCGCTCGTATCCGAGATGCG
>CAYGWT010000144.1:0-13546 GCA_964353625.1 uncultured Candidatus Bathyarchaeia archaeon
CTTGAACAGCCGGTGGAGTCGGTCACCAGAGTCTTGAAGTTCTTGGAAAAGTACGAGTTCGCAGAGCAGATCACGAAAAGTGAGATGATCTTCCGAAAGCTCAACAGTGAACTCAATCCAGCCGAGATTCTGGGTGCTCTATACTCCGTGCTTGGTAACCCAGTCCCGGACAATTCAATGCCAGACAACGAGATGCCTTAGACTGCACACAGCAAATCCGTTCGTACCTGGCCGCCGGTTCTTGTCGGAATCTGAACGAGGTCGAGTCACCTGATTTGGCGCCTCTAGGAAAGCGCAAGTCTATTGAGTCATGTTTGCAGATCGTACCGCATATGTGCACTCTGGTGATGAGATTTGGAGCTCTCAAGAGAAATCGATTTCCTTTCCCGGCTTGTTGAAATCAATACGGACTCGAACCTGAAGACTGGATACTCGGCTTGTGCGGAAATTATCAGGAAGGAGGCCGAGTCTATCGATCTGAGGACTGAGACATATGACTCAGTCGAAATCTCTCCAGACAAAAAGCCTAGGCCAAGCATAATCGCTCGCCTTGATGTTGGTGCGCAGGAAACGATTCTTGTAGCAACGCACTATGATGTCGTGGCTGCGGGTACAGGCTGGCGCCACAATCCGTACCAACTCAGTGTGGAAGGTGAGAGGGCCTTCGGACGCGGGGCCGCCGACGATAAGGGAGCCATCGCATGTGCGATGGGAGCGCTACGCGAGTTGAAAACCATGTCCCCGAAGGCGAATGTCGTCTTCATGGCATGTCCGGACGAGGAAGTGGGAGGGGAACTAGGCCTCGGATATGTGGTCAATCATGCAAAGATACGTGGGGAGGCAGCAATTGTGCTTGATGCTTCACCATCGGTTGTTTCGATGGGTGCCAGCGGCCTACTTTGGGGCAAGGTTACCGTGAAGGGGAGACAAGGCCATGCCGGGTATCCACATCTAGCACAGAACGCAATAGATGAGGCGATTCCATTTCTCGAAAAGCTATCCGAGTATTCGAAGATCCGAGAGCGAGTTAGATCCAAGATTTCGGCACCTCCTGGATCTCCTCACAAAAAGATTTGGGGAAGGTTCTCCATTACCATGCTGAACGCGGGCGAGAAAGAGAATATCATTCCGGGAGAATGCGAAGCAAGGTTTGACATGCGCGTATGCCCTGATGAGGACTATGAAAAAGCGAAGAGAGACCTAGAGAAGTACTTCATGAAGATTCGATCTTCGCAGAAAGTGAAGGCGACGCTTGAGTTCACGCAGCAAACGCCATCCAACTACTTCACAGATCGTGAAGATCCAATTGTACGTGGGTTCTCTCGTGCAGCGAGAGAGGCCTATGGGAGAAGAATTCCCGTGGCGGGAGAACTCGGTGGAAACGACGGCCACTTTTTCTGTAAGGTCGGAATTCCGGTCGTTAGTTTCGGTCCAATTCGTGACGATTGTAGATTTCATGGTGTAGACGAGTTCGTTTATCTCAGGGACATCGAGCTTGTCAAGAGGGCACTCGTAACTCTTCTCTGCAATTGGGGTGACGGGGTCGCATGAAGCATATGCATAATGGGCAAAATTCACCTTTGCCGCCGTTGAATCCGGACTCCAAGTCCCTTTATCGTGCCTGATGACCTGACGACCATCGCTGCCGCAGGCTCTCCGCCGACACGCGAGATCATCGCGAGTGCGCCCCGCAGTTTCTGCACCGAGTTCGCTGCGCAACGAATCACGGCTTTGTCGCCTGCCGGGTTGAGGCCGATCATTCGCGCGTTTATCTCTGCAGATCCAAACTTGCCGTAACTCTGCTCAACTGAACGATAGACGGCTTCTTCAAAGGTTTGTGCCGAGGCTGGGTTCTTGGTTAGAACTCTGACGAGGAGGTATCGATGTCCTGTTCTATTCGTTATTTGTCGACCTCTTGATGATCCTGACGCCTTCTTCCACTTGTGGATCTCCAATTCTCAGGCGGTTCTCATTGACAATCGCGACCGGCGTCTCTGAGACGCTTTTCAAAGCAGCTTCCGGCGGTAGACCGAGCATTTCTAGGATGGCGGCCACGTCCCTTAGAGCCCTCAGCTCGAACGAGTTTGAGGCGTTCGTGGACCCAATGACTCGGGTGCTCGTTTCGGCTGCAATCTCGATCTGGCGCCTCAATCCATGAAGTCTCGTTTCGAATTCCAGCGATTGAGTCAGCTCGGACATGTTTATCTCTAGTGCGGCGCGGCAGGTGCTAGCCAAGTTTCTTCGAAACGTGCTTCCAGATCTCTGTTTTGGGAACCGCACGATGTCGACTCGTTTGTCTCGCACCGCGACTCTAGAAACGGATGGCGTAATACATTCAACTGCGATTATCTCATATTTGCTCCTGAGCTTACGCAGACTTCTCAGTAGCTCCTCACGAGATCTAGGCTTCAAGTTCAATCGCCTGGCCACATCAATGCCCATGTCCCTAAACGAGCTCAATGCCGGCGGCGTCGGCGTCAACCTGTCAGGGGAAATCACCAAGCCTACAACTTCGGTCTGAATATCCCTGAGAATACCAGCCATAGAGTGCGCGTTCGCAACATCGTCCAATAGAGGGCAGAGGTGCAGGTCAGCGTAGATTCTCATGATGCGAGTCCGCTCTCCCTGCAAAGATCAACGATCCTCACAGCGTCACATCCGGGAATAAACCGCAGTTTCATTCGAATGGGATCGGCTTGGTGAAGCCTGATCCTTTGCAAGCAGGCCTCTTGCTTGTCGAACCGGAGGTAGAGGCTACCATCCTCGTCCACACAGCTTCTGATCTCGCTGCCGAGGAACTTACTGTCCGACTGCGAAAGCTTCTGCGATAGGAGCCCGAGCGCGTCTGTGAGCAGCCCTCTTGCTGCGACTCTTGCCGATATCGTGGTAATCAAGTTTCCATGATGCCCTTTCACGTATTGCCGGCTGAGGCTGACTTGGCCTTTTGCGATGACCTGAACGACAAAACTTGCAGCGTCTTCCACTTTCTTGATATCTTCCGTTGCGTGAGCAACCACGCTGAACTGTGCCGAGAGAAATGGTGATTTCTCAGGTACCATGCCGGAACTCGACTCGGGGAATGCTCTTGTCTAGGTGCCTTTTACTAGTTGCTAGATGAAGGTTTTGGGCTCTATGAAAGGTGATTCTGTATGGATGAGTTTCAGTTAAAACAGGTAATCGTTGTCAGACGAGACTTGGAAATGGGCAAGGGCAAGACTGCTGTTCAAGTTGCTCACGCTGCCGTTTCGGCTGCTGAAGAGGCCCGCAAGAGGTTCACGGACTGGTGGGAGGCATGGCTGAGAGAGGGCCAATGCAAGGTGGCAGTCAGGGTGGGCTCTGAGGAGGAAATCTTTCAGTTGGAGAGGAAATCAAGGGAACTGCGTCTACCCTTGGCCCTAATTAGAGATAGGGGCTTGACCCAAATTGAGCCGGGAACGACAACTTGCCTTGGAATAGGTCCGGCTCCATCTTCAGTGATCGACACGCTGACAGGAAATCTGAGTCTACTTTGACTGTCACTTGTTGGGAAGTATGGTGGTCCATCTCCCATGCTTGCCTTCTAGGATTGGCAAGAGATTCTCAGGCTTCCTGAGATTCATGATCACGACGCGCACTCCACTTCTGGCAGCACGCTCCGCCTCGAAAAGCTTGCCCTGCATCCCTGCAGTAACGTCAGGCATTCTCGACATCAGAGCCGATCCTGCAAAATCCCGTATGTCATGACAAGGAATAGTGTCTAACAGCGCGGCATCTCTGCATATTTTTGGATCTGAGGAATAGAGACCGTCCACATCGGTTCCGTAGATTATCATCGAGGCTCCTACTCGCGGAGCGATCCAAGATGCCATCTGGTCCGCTGAGATTACGCTCCAGCCCTGATCCAAATCTGGAACCAAGTCGCCCCCGAACATTGGAACAAGACCCAAGTTCAAGAACTGGCGGATCGGAGCGATCTCGGATCTGCACAGTCTGCCTGATCGAGCCACCATGAAGCTGGACGCAGTGAACGGCATAACGGGAATCCTATGACTGCACAAAACCGATGCCAGTATCTCCTGCAACCTAAGGAGTTGCAGTTTTGTCGCCGCAAGGCTTTGTATCTTCGTTCTGCTGAACCCCTTGTCTAGTCCTGAACGCTTCACTGGTATGTGCCCAAACGAGCCGGCACCGTTCAGAAGAATGAATCTGTCTCGGATTTGTGCAAGTGTTCTCGCTATTTTGTGCATTGAACGGTAGTTCGCCTTGAAGGCTAGTCTCTTGTCCGTTATTACGGATCCGCCAAGCTTGATAATTACGGTTCTATCCTTGCGAGCCAATCGCTGCTTACCGGAGGTATGTTGGCGGTCTAGGAAAAATAAGGGCTCTGCTTTGCCGCCTATCGTTTGCGCTTCGCTGCAGCCTTGGTCCGAGGCTTGGCTCTCTTCTTACTTGGTGTGGCGCTTCTCTTTGCTTTGACGACGACACCCGGCGCTTCCGTTGAAGGCTCGGGCACTTCAGTCTCGTTAGTAGGAGAGGCCAAGAACGCGGCAAGGGAGGAGACGTTCTGTGCATGAACGGTCGATCTACGTGGATCTATCCTGATTCCCATCGAACGTGCCTGCGATTCTTGAAGGCCAGCTTGTTTGAGCTCATCTAGCGAGAAACCTCGCCCCTTCCTGAACTTGTTTCTTCCATGCAGGAATCTCAAGACTAATGGAGACGGCGGCGGTACTATTGACAATCCCATTCACTCTCATGCATTAAGCGCTAGGGCGTGCTTAATTGTCTCGTCCTTCTTGACGGAAGGATGGTTCGGATCAACCAGCACCACTTCAAACCACTTGCTGGTCCCGTCTTCCCACAAGTAGTAGGAATTCAGAACTGAAAGGTTGGGAAAGTTCTTCGCTACTCTCTCCTCTGCTATGTGCTTGAGGCTCTTTGCTCTCGTAAATTTTGTTACACCAAGTGCTCTTGGCCTTCGTCCCGATGATGGGCGCTTCTTTCTAGCCCCGCCCTTTCTGACGCGCACCCTTGCCACGACAAAGCCTTGCTTTGTTCGGTATCCCAGACTCCTCGCGCGGTCAGGTCGAGTCGGGTATTGTATACGTTTGATGACTCTATCTCTCCTCCAAGAGATCGCGGCTTGGCGAAGGTATTGATCGAGCTCAGTTTTCCCGCTCTTCTTCCACGCCTTGGACATATACTTGTATGCACCCATCATATTTCGCCGGCCTTTCGCCTTCCTGTTTCACCGTTACAGATTGCCACCACACGTGAAACCCGCGCGATAAAGCTTGTCCCAACCGAGTATCGGGCTCTTGGCTTTGCTCATCGGAGTCGCATCCGCTCGCGGTGCGGTGGGTGAAACAAAGACATCATTAGGCAATTCAGCATATCTTGTAAGAGAAAATGTGATGCATAGTGGGCTTCTGCGTAGGAGTTGTCGGAAAACCTAACGTTGGTAAAAGCACATTCTTCAGCGCAGCGACACTCGCGCATGTGGCAATCGCGAACTACCCGTTCACCACGATCAAACCAAACAGAGGAATGGCCTACGTTAGGAGTCCTTGCGTATGCAGGGAATTCGGAGTTCAGGATAGCCCTGCCAATTCTGCATGCATTGACGGGATACGGCTGATCCCTGTGGAGCTTGTTGACTGCGCAGGACTGGTGCCAGGTGCATGGCAGGGAAGAGGTTTAGGTAACCAGTTCCTGGACGAAATCCGGCAAGCTGACGCGCTCATACACATAGTCGACGCGGCCGGGGCGACGGACATTGAGGGAAAACCTTGCAATGTCGGTGCACATGACCCCCGAGAAGATGTCGAGTTCCTTGGAAAGGAGCTTGACATGTGGCTTCTTCAGATCGTCAGGAAGGATTGGGATAAGACTGTAAAGAGGGTCGAAGGGATGAAAGAAGATCTTGGTTCGGTCCTTGAAGAGAGGCTGAGCGGACTTGGCGTCAGACGCGGCCTCGTCGCTAGGATTCTGAACGATCTCAGCTTAGATGTAGCGCGTCCAAGTAGATGGACGGATGACCAGCAGCTGAGGTTCGTTCATGAGGTAAGGCGGGCTACAAAGCCGATGCTCATAGCCGCTAACAAGATTGATGTCCCAATCGCGAAAGAGAAGACAGGGGTCCTGGAAAAGCTCGGTTACCCGGTGATTCCGTGCTGCGCGGAAGCAGAGTTGGCCCTGAGAAGGACTGCCGAGAAAGGCTTAACCGACTACAGGCCCGGCGACAGCAACTTCAAGGTCTTGGGCCAAGCCATGTCTGCCGAACAACAGGCAGCGTTGGATAGGATACGAGAGAAGATATTGATACCATGGGGATCTACCGGAGTTCAAGCCGCAATTGACTATGCTTTCTTCAATATGTTGAGAATGATTACTGTGTACCCCGTTGAGGACTCCGAGAACCTCGTGGACCACAAGGGGCGAGTACTGCCCGATGCTTACCTTGTCCCGTTCGGCACTACGGCAAAACAGTTCGCTGGAATGATCCACTCGGACTTGGGAGAGGGTTTCCTGTACGCGATCGAGGTGCGATCAAAGATGAGGATCGGTGAGGAACATGTGTTGAAGGACCGTGATGTCATCTCGATCGTGAGTGCGAAGAAACGAGGATAGCGTCCGATCTCAGGCGTTAGATAGGCGGCGACATCACGTCCTCAGAGACGACGACCCCAGGCGGGATTGTTGCACCAGAAGCGATTCGGATACCTGGCATGATGGACGAGTTTATGCCGGTCTTCACGTTGTCGCCGGTTATCGTGCCTAGCTTCCTCAGATCCGTGTCTACGAGCATATCCTTTATCCTCATGCGCACAGTTTTGTCGTTGAACTTGAGGTTCGCAACGATGGTTCCAGCTCCTAGGTTGCAGCGTTCTCCGATAATGCTGTCTCCGACGTAAGAGAGATGTTCGATACGCGTGTGATCCATAATTATGCTGTTCTTGATTTCGCAGAAGTTGCCGATCTTGACTCCTTTTCCAATAGACGTGCCTGCACGCACGTGTGCAAATGGTCCCAAGATCGCGTCTTCTCCGACCCAAGCTGGCCCTTCGACGACTGTTCCTGTTCTGATAATGGCACCTCTTTGGATTGCGACCTGGCCTATGATTGTGGCACCTTTCTCGACCTTCCCAACGATCCTTCGGCGCGATCGGGCGAGAAGTTGGGCGTTTGCCGCCAATGCCTCCCAAGGTCTTCCGATATCAAGCCAGTCAGATTTTTCAATCATCGTCCAAGTTACAGGCGTTTCGCTTTTGGCCATGGCGGATATGGTGTCCGTTATTTCAAACTCACCTCTTCCTGATCGGACTGTTGTCTGCAGGTGATCGAATATGGATGGATTCAACACGTAGATTCCAGTGTTGGCGAGGTTGGTTGGACTTCCTGATTGATCGGGTTTTTCAATGATTTCGGTAAGTCGATCTCCTGATATCTTTGCCATTCCATAGGACTCGGGGTGCGTAACTGGAACCAGTCCGACTGTGGGCTTGCCTCCTTTCTTCCGGTATGTGTCAACGACGCGCCGGATTGCACGTGGGCTAACCACAAGGTCGCCGTAAACCACCAGAAAGTCGTGATTCCCAACTCGATCTTTTGTCACGGAAATTGCATTGGCGGTTCCGGAAATATCAGTCTGGTTGACGTACTCAACGGTGACACCCAGTTTCGCTCCGTCACCGATGTGCTTCTTGATGAGTTCGCCCCTGTATTGAGTAACGACTACAAGCGAGCGTATCCCTGCAGACTTGATAGCGGATATGACATGCTCTACTATCGGCCTGCCGGCGATTGGTATCATGTGCTTTGACCTGTTTTCGGTTAATGGCCAAAGACGCACTCCCTTCCCTGCAGCCAGCACGACCGCCTTCAAGGCCCCATTGGCATGTTTCACACCTGATCCTCCCAGTACTATCAACTAGGATCTGATAGATGTCATTTGCCGAGTCATTTGACCGTGGCTCTTAAAAGCGCCACAAGTTGAAAGCCTGCTTCTCCGGGAGAAGACGCTCATTGGCCTTCGACCTCGTCTCGTTCGTAGCGGGCATTGCAGCAGGAGCTTTGATCGGCGTGCTTGCCGGATACCTTCACGAGACAGAGACCATCGGCAAGCTCCAAGAGCAAGTTCGCATGGCCATGGTGCAGGTTGAGAGAATTACCTCTTCGACTCGCAACAAAACTGACGAGGGAGCCGTTAGCTCAGATCTGAGACGACAACTTCTGGATCTCCAGGACGAGATCAAAAAGTTGTACCGTAGGGAGGCTCGCTAGGTTTCTACAGGCTTAGGCTCTTCCATGATCTCGGCGGACTTGGCCACCACGCCCTCAGGGATCACGAGGAGCTTAGACTTCCTGACTCCCACATGTCGCAAGGGAGCGACCTTTTTGGCAAGGTTGTAAACCTCAGAACCGAACATCCCTAGAACCATCTCGTGGCAGAGTTGGTCATACGATAAATTAGTTGCCTTCTCTCCTACAGTCTTCCTCATTATGCTCCTGATCAGATGTTGTTGGTTGGCATTGACTCGATCTCTTGTGAACGCTACAACCGACGCGCGGATAACATATTGATCCTTGGAAGTCGCGTTGAAGATTGCATCTATGCGAGTACTTCCCCGTCTTACTAAGCTACGAAGGTAGTCTGATGAGTACTCATATCCCTTCAGGATAGTCTCCGTTCGCGTTCCCTTCACCTTCGCGGCCAGAAAGTAGAGCTTGTGTGACTGGTGAGAGAAATCATTTGTGATGTCGTATAGAGTCGTCTCTACCACTCGACCGATCAGCCTGTTTGGATCGTTGCAGGGAATTGACGCGACTTTCTTCTCACCGAAGTATGCAGGCGCGTAGACATCATACCATTCTTTAGCCCGCCACTTATCCCTGACCTTCTTAGTAGTCTTGGTAGCCTTGGACAATCTGCTATCACTGAGCGAAAACGCAGCATTCTTCGAAGGCTATTAAACCTTTGGCGCGTCACAGCAGTCTGGTCAGTGTTTCGCGCGTGTCTTGCATCTTTTCCATTTGGGTGACGATATCAATCCGTCAACTGCAATCAAACAGAGCAGGAGGTCGTCAATAGTGGCCAGCAATGATTCGATGTCTTGCGCACCGGTTATCGCTGAGATCACTCGCCTTCCTGTGACTCGTGATCTAACGTAAAGAGGCTTGGGCGCAGCCCGGTTGTCTGCCTTCAAGGCTGCCTCTATTGATCTTGCTGTCGAGGGATCAGGATAACGCGTGCTGACTGTTGCTTTCACCTTTTTTCATCTGCTCCAAGATCAAGTTGTCTATCATTCGATAGAACTCTACAATGTTTGTCGAGCGGACATGGGCTCCTGCCGCGACGTTGTGTCCTCCCCCGAAGCCTCCGTGAGCGGCTGCAGCTTTCTGAAGGACAAGACCGAGGTCCACTCCCTTCTTGAGCAAGGTTTGAGGCGCCCTTGCAGATATTTTCACCCCGCCGTCTCTGGATTTAGCCCCGACAATCGTTGCTTTGTTGGGTTTGAGATGCCCTGCGGAAGACAGGATCGAGGAGAATGCACCTGTCATGTTTTCTGCGATCTTCTCTTCTCCTCTTACGACGCATACGGTCTCGAGTTCTATGATCGCAGAGGGGGTCTCGGTGAGCCATTCCATATACTCTGCCAGTGTTTTCCGGTAGCGACCAACTACATCCTGCACCTCGTCCAGTATAGCACCCCTTTCCCCAAGACAGATCGATGCTGCCAATCCCTGTCGGTCCATTCTGCCGCAGGCATTTAGCATTGATGAGAATTCGCGCGCATCTCGGGTTAGGCTTCCCGGGGGTTCGTTTATGATCGTGTATACAGTTCCAATCAGTTCGAGCGCTTTGTTTCCTTTGAAACCTTTCGACACAAGCAGGTCTACTATCGCGCTGAGCAGGGTTTGCTTCTCCTCGCGACTCAGGTCGCTAGTCGTTCTCCACCGTTCCCCAACTTTCAATGGTATCTTGTGAGACGCAAGCAATGCTGTGCAGTTGTCTTCTTCCCCGCTCAGGTGCGGTAGGTAGGGAGTTGTCGTAAGTGCAAGCGCACGATGTATAGGCCTGGTCTCTCTCCCGAAGAATAGCAAGTCCTTGTCGGTTTTTAGACATCCGCAATCAATTGCGTCTTGGACTGCGAGCTCGTTTGGGCCACGAAGACGCCGCTCATGGTTCTTGTCCTGCATGTCACCAAGCGCGCCAACCACTGCGAGCACTGAAAGATCAGCGTTTGTTGGGGACATGTTTCGAGCGACAAGATAGGCAAGCCCAGCAGCGCTTATCTCAGTCGCCCCGGCGATTCCAAACTCATGAGGGTTCACTTGGAACACTCCTGCCGTAACATTTCCCGTGGGCGGGTGATGATCGATGACTACTACTTCATGTGCTTCAGCGGTTTTTGCTAGAGTATCCAAATAACCGCTGCCTATGTCTGTGAGCACAAGCATGTCAGGTTCGCATCGGAGGGCCTCATCCAGCGTTTCAGGATCCAGTTCCTTTATGACCCTAAGCTGGAAGTTCGCCTTAGTCCGCGCGAGGCTTGATCCCACAATACCGACTGCCGCAAGTCCGTCGGCATCATAGTGAGAAAGCAGGAGGATCTTTGAACCGTGAGACGCCCTGTCCTTGAGGATTCCGGCCGCTTCCGCGGCCTTGGCAAGAAGACCTTCTAAATCAGGTTGAGACGACATCTCTACGCCACGGAGGCGGCCATCGGTTTGTACTTCCACTCCGGCTCTAGTTTGCCATGTGCCTTGTAGTACTTCACGAGTCGATGAATTTTGGACTCTACTGATGCCAAAGACCTTTTGTTGTGATAGTCCTTGCGGTTCTTTTCCATGTGCTTCCGCAATATTTGGGCTCTGTGGAATAGGTTGTCAAGGTCTTCAGGGACTTTAGGATTCTGACCAGAAGCGCGAGTCAGTTGCGAGACGGTCTTGCCGGTTACGGGTTTGACGAGGGGCACCCCGTGCTTGTCTCGGAGGATGATTCCGATTAAACTCGGAGAATTTCCTTCTTTTGCGAGTTTGGCGATTAGAGCCTCGACTTCTTCCGGCGTATGCTTGAACCATGATGGAGGCTTCTTGTTGACTGGCCGTGTCGATCCCGATCGGCCTCGTTTGTGGGTATACAATCTAGCTAAATCAAACACACTCCGAGGATGCTTCAGTCTTGGATTTCGGTATTCGACCGCCCCTGCTCTATTTAAGTCGTTCCCGTAGGTAGCTCAGATGAATCTGCATCAGGGCACTCACACCAGTAGGAATTACTGCAAATGGACTTGCGCGACCAATAACCATTTGGAGAGCTTCCTGAACGCGGCGGCTCTATGAGAAAACTTGTTCTTCTCCTTGACAGTCATCTGAGCGAATGTTCTACCATTTCCCTTGATTGGTATGAAGATGGGATCGAATCCGAATCCGCCAATTCCCTGAGGGCGCGAACCTATATGCCCGGCCACCGACCCTGTGAAACATCTTGGTCTACTCTGCGGTTCACAGAACGCTGCCACAGACAGGAACTTCGCGTTCCTGTGCGGGAAGTTTTCCATCAACTTGAGAATTCCATTGGCGCCGAGGCGTTTGTAGACGTCTGAAGAGTACGGACCGGGAAATCCCTTGAGCTCGTCTATGAAAAGACCTGCGTCTTCAGCTACAACAGAGATCTTAAGCCGGTTAGCTGCTTCCTCGACTGCATATGAGGCAATCTCAGAGAGACTGCCAGACTGAATTTCGATCTTGGAAGCAACAAGCATTCTTAGCTTCAGTCCCGAAACCCCAGCCACGGCCGCTGCTTCTCTGAACTTCCCCTTGTTAGAAGTCAGGAACCAGACTCGCTTGTGTTCTTTCACTATACCTGCCTCTCGTTTCAATCTCAAGCATCTTCTTTAGGACGAACCCCGCCTCTTCTCTCCCTGTGATTTGCCGATAGCCATCGACTATGGCCTCGAAGGCCCTGGAATGCAATGCGAAATGTGTGCTTTTGAATGCTCTACTCATCAGAAGTAGGTCCACACCTCTTGCCTCTACTTCGTTTGAGTAGTCACTCAAGCCAAAGTCAATGAAGAACAGCTTTGCGTCATCTCGTAGAATCATATTCGATGTGGTGAGATCGCCATGTACAATGCCGTTCGAATGAAGGCGGCCAATCAGCGATCCAACAATCATACATGTTCGCTTCAGATTTGAATGATCCATCTTCGGGAGTGCCTCCTTCAGACGCGGGCCCTCTAGGTATTCCATTATGATTGTGCAGGTTGCCGTGTCTATTTGATACACCGTGGGTGTGGGGACGCCTGCACGTTTCGAATCATGAAGGATATGTGCTTCACGCGATACCCGAGCTAGCCTAATTGAAGAATCGAGACGGTCGACCCTGTAGGATTTCGGGAGGCGAGTCTTCATGATTACCGGCTTGCCATACCATTCCTGCAAGAATATGCTGGCTTCGGCTCCCTTGCGAATCAACATGACGACCTCACCTCCATGGTATGTCTACTTCATCCAGTCTCCAGCGAGGCTTGACTTGACTTCGTTCAATCTCGATGAATAGTTGACATCCGAAGGCCAACATTCCTGCCCACGAAATCTGAGCGCCGCAGTCTCCCGCGAACTTTGGATCTACAGCTCGGAACGAAGCGGAGTGTTCTTCTGCGACAATCTTGAGTTTTTTCCTGAGAACGGAATTGGAGGCGACACCTCCTACGAGTAGAATCTCTCCTTTCTCGGTGTGTGCTAGGCTTCGCTCTACAGCTTCTGCGAGCATGGAGAATGAGACCTCTTGCAGCGAATAGCACAGATCCTCAACCGACCGGCCTGATCGTAGCAGTTTCGTCGCGGCTGTGAGCAGGCCTGAATAGGAAACATCGTTTCCTTTCACCGTATATGGAAGCTCTATGAAATTGCAGCTCGCAGCCGCGAGGCGTTCAATTTCCGGCCCTCCCGGTGACGCAAGGCCAGCCGCACGGGCAAACATATCTAATAGATTTCCAAGGGTGATGTCTTCGGTTTCGCCATAGATTCTCCATCGGCGGTTCGCAAACGCGGCTATTGTGGTGTGCCCCCCAGAGAGCAGGACGACCAGCGGATCACGGGAACCAGTTGTGAGTGCGCCGATCTCTATGTGACCGATCGCATGATGGACAGGAATCAACGGGATTTGGAGTCTCGAAGCAATTGCCCTCGCTAGAGTTGCACCGATTCGTAGGGTTGGCCCAAGACCTGGGCCCAGCGCGACCGCGACTCCATCAAGTTTCCGCGCTGCAACTTTCGCGTCTCTGAACGCGTCTCGAATGACGGCGTCAGCTATTGATGAGTGATGCTGAGCTGCTTCCCGCGGATGTATCCCACGCCCCTTAACTGGGATGTATATGCGCTTGGCATCGGAGAGAATGCGACCTTCGTTATTCGCAATGCTCGCACCGAATGTATGTGCCGTCGACTCGATACCAAGGATCAACGAGGCCATCCTATTTCCCTCGTTCTGATTCATTTCTCGTGATGAAGGCTAAATAGAACCACTAGACTGTTTCCGAAGGTTTAGAAAGTCTTTTAT
>CAYGWT010000145.1:0-2177 GCA_964353625.1 uncultured Candidatus Bathyarchaeia archaeon
TCAATACATGAGACGAGCGTGTCGATCTCATCTTCAGTATGCGCATAGGATACTGCGGCGTGAAGGGATTCAGGTACCATGATCAATACACCTCGACTGAGAAGAAACGCGAACAGTTGCCTAGATTGTTCCTTGTGAGCGTCGGACAAGTGTCTCATGTTCCGGATCTTCTTCTGCCGTGTGAAATGAATCGCGAAAAGGGAGCCGATTCCGGTAACTTGAACCGCAAGGCCGAGTCTGTTGAATGTCTGCGCAAGCTCTGTTCTTGCTCGTTCGCCCAGTCGATCTATCCTATCATAGACTGGCTCGTCACGTAACGTTTGAATTGTTGCTTCACCAGCGGTCAAGGTCAACACGTTTGCGGCCCCTGTTCCTCCATGAAAGCAGTACTCTTCACCAGAATACTTCGTATGATCCATATGCTCCATGATGTCGCGTCGTCCGGCGATCGCTCCAATTGGCAGCCCTCCACCGATTATTTTCCCGAAAACTGTCAAATCAGGTCGGACGCGATAGTATGTTTGGCCGCCCCCAAGGCCGAGTCTGAAGCCCGTTATCACCTCATCAAATACAAGGAGAGTGCCGATTTCGTCGCACAGTTCCCTAAGACCTGCGAGGAATTCCCTTTCAGCAGGTATCATGCCTCCAGCTCCAAGAACCGGCTCTACAATGATGCAAGCAGGATTTCTTTTGCTCAGGATCCTCTTAGTTTCTTCCAGGTCGTTGTACGGAAGCACAACCGTATCCGCCAGTGCTCCAGCGGTCAGTCCGCCAGAAGGCAGATCGCCAAAGGGAGGCTTGATGGCGCAGTCGAGCGCGTCGTACCCTCCATGCCATCCACCCTCGAATTTCCCGATCAGTGATCGCTTCGTATAGGTTCTCGTGAGGCGCACAGCATACATGTTCGCCTCAGTTCCAGAGTTCGAGTATCTGATCATCTCCGCGCTCGGCACGAAGCGTTTGACGAGTTCCGCATGTCTGGCCTCTAGTTCGTGGACCAACCCGAAATTCCATCCTTTTTGGAGTTGCTTCTCAATCGCCTCTCTCACTTTTGCGTGTGAATGGCCGAGAATGCTGGAGAAGTGAGCGCACCAGTAATCCGTGTACGAGTTGCCGTCCACATCAGTGACTCTGCTCCCTTTGGCAGACTCAACATAGAATGGATACGGTCCGAAGAGTCTGCTCCCATAACTTACTCCTGCAGGCAGAAGGTGTAATGCTCGATCGTAGAGTTCGTGTGATCGAGGAGTCTTCTGTTCGAAATCTGCATCTGTCATTCTGCAAATCACCAGATGAAACCATGGCTTGGCAGATACCGTTTATGGTGGATGCACACAGGTCGACAGGGGCTCAGTAGATCAACCGACCATCAGGTCTCTACTGAGTTGAAAGGGCAAACTCTCCCGTAACTGGGATTGTAAGCTCTCACGCCTGTTCCGGCTGCTAGATGGAGTTATCAGGTGACCGTGACGCTCTTCGCTAGGTTTCGCGGTTTGTCAGGATCCAATCCTCTTTCAACGGCCATATGGTAAGCGAATAGTTGAAGCGGGACAACATAGGTAAGGGGTGAAAGAAGTGGATGTAGATCTTTTGGCATTTCTATGAAGTCGTCTGAGAGTTCCTTGATCTCTTTATCTCCCTCTTCAAGAACCGATAGAATCGAAGCGCCTCTGGCCTTCATCTCCATGATGTTTCCAATAATCGCTTTCCTGCTCGCATCGTTCGGGGCAATGAAGACGACTGGCACTCCAGGCTCGATGAGGCTGATAGGTCCGTGCTTGCTTTCGCCCGCAGGGTACGCTAATGAAGGAACGCAGGCGATCTCAAGCAGCTTCAGCCTAGCTTCCATGGCTGTTGCTGAATTGATCCCTCTTCCAAGAAAGATCATCAAGCGGGTTCCGGAGAACTTCTTGGCTAGTTCTCTGATTTTCGGATCCTGCTCTGCGATCACCTGCTCGACAACATCCGGTACCCGATGCAGCGCACGCAGGAACTCCTCCGATTCCGTGTGCCCCATCTTGCCTCGTTTCTCGCCTAGGGTACACGCTAACTGTGCAAGAACCGCCAGCTGACTCGTAAAGGTCTTCGTCGCGGCCACGCCTATCTCCGGTCCACTTTGCTGCATCACGAAGGCTCTGGAAACGCGTGTCAGAGTAGACCCTAACATATTGGCGACT
>CAYGWT010000146.1:0-5441 GCA_964353625.1 uncultured Candidatus Bathyarchaeia archaeon
CTCGGCGAGTACTCTCGACACATCTAATGAGAGACTTGATCGGCAATTTGAGAGCTTTCTCAACGCAGCGTATGCGATGCATGAAATGCAATGCGAAATATCGCCGCCCTCCGCTAGTAGGAGTCTGCCCGAAGTGCGGAGGCAAGATTACGATGACCGTCTACAGGGGGACCATTGAGAAGTACCTAGACCTGGCCCGAGGTCTTGTTCGACGATATGACCTTGGACTCTACAATAGTCAACGGCTGCTCATGTTTCAGGAGGAGCTGAAGTCTCTCTTCCGTGAAGAGGCTGACGAGAGCCAAGAGAAGAAGCAACCAGCCTTGGCGGATTTCATGTAGGCAACGTGGTGCATGATGGCAAGGAATGAGATGCATCCGAAAGCGCGTCTTGCGACGAAACGCAATGTCAAGGCAGGATTGAGAGCTCGTTCGAAGATCCTGTTCGTCTTGGAGGAAGCTAAGAGAGGCGCCTCTGACATCTCAAAGCGGAGCGGTCTTGGCTATGACTGCGTCATATATCATCTGAGGTCAATGAAGAAGGAGCGCCTCATCGAGCGATCCAAGCACCGCCCCTACGTGTGGGCGCTCACAATGTACGGTCAACAACGCTTGAGTCCATAACGCAAACACGGTTTTCTTAGCAAAGATATCATAAATGACATCTATCTATTATTCAGGCTGATAGAGAATGCCCCCAGAAGAAGATCTTAGAAACGCATCCACGACGTTCAACGCGCTTGGCAGCGTTGTTAGGCTCAGAATTCTCAAAATGCTCATCGAGACGAAGAAGCCGCTTCACATAAAGGCCGTTGCGCGAAACTTGAAGATGGACTATGCTGCAGTCTACAGGCACGTTCACGTTCTCAGAACGGCCAGATTGCTGGAAGTATTCGAAGTTGGACGATCTCGCGTGCTCACGCCACGAAACCCTGACCTCATCACAGAACTGATCCAGAAGACGAGCGAGGTCGCAGGCTAGTCGCACTCCGTAGTTCTGCGAGCTACTCGTGCCGTCGTGAGTTGTGTGCGTTCGCGTTCGTCAACAGGGCGGGCGCCCTTTTGCTCAGGGCCTCGTAGATGATGAATCCGCCGGCGACACTGATCACAGCTGCAATAGCATTGAACAACGCAGAGAAAGGAAGGAAGGCAATAACAGCGCCCAGCGAATTGAATAATAGAGGCCACGTGGCCAGAGTCGCAACGAGCATTACAACAACTCTGGTCGCCATTCCTGAGATGATAGCTAATCTTCTGAGTCGATTTGAGCTGACGGCGTAGAATGGTATCATTCCGAGGACGGTTGCAAATTCAGCTAGAGCTTTCATTGACGCACTGAGGGCGTCACCACTTCGAGCAAGGATTGCCACGAGAGCTACGAAACATGTTGTCACAGCGGAGTACGGGCCGTATAACAGGAGAGATAGCACTATTGGAATGCCGTCTAGGTCGAATTTCAGAAACGGGAGCATTGGAAACGGGATCTTGATGCCTGCAAACTTGAGTGCATAGTCAAAGACCACGACCAAGGCACTGAGGATCGCGGTTCCCATGATCTCCCGTGTGTTCATTTGAAGGTCGACAGTCATAGGGGTACTTGACATTATATGAGTTGTTGGAGATGTTGTTATAAAATGGCGACTTAGACATAATATGTATGTGGAAATGACATATATTAGATGCATCACAGCGAAACCATGTAGCGTTGGATTCTCGCACGTGTTGTAGAGCTTGGGCAGGTTCTATTCACAGGACATTGAGGGCACAACGGTCTTGGCGCCTTGCAGATCTCACGTCCAAATCGAATCAGAGAGAGATGCATTCTTACCCTCCGATTAGGAGGCACGAGCCTCTCAAGCCCGAGTCTGATCTCTTCATATCCCGCATTCTTTCGAGCTATACCCAGCCGTTTGCTCACTCGCATCACATGTGTGTCAACCGGAATTGTCGGGTGACCCGCCGCGAACGCGAGCACGACATCTGCGGTCTTGTAGCCGACGCCAGGCAGCTCCGTTAGGATCGATCTAGCCTCTTCGGGTCCCCTTTTCAGGATGGAATCAAGATCACCGCTGAATTGACTGATGATTATCGATGAGATCTCTTTGATCCTAGGCGCCTTGACTCTGTAAAGTCCTGCGGGACGAATAGATTCAATCAGCTCGTCGATAGGAGTCCGCGAGAGAACTTCAGGCGTGATATCAAGCCGGCTCTGAAGCCTTTTCATCGCTCTGCCACTGTTCACGTCACTTGTGTTCTGCGACAGGACAGTCCGGATCAGGGTTTCAAACGCGGAAGTGGAACCGGGCCGGTTTCGTACTGGGAATCGGCGCATAATCGTGTCGAGCATTTGTTTCTGCAAGGCGAGTGACGGGTGCTTCGTTACCAAGGGCTTCCCTGCGCCCAAAACCTGACAGGGTTGTCTATTTTGCGGAACCCGCGACTTCTTTGACTACGCCTTCGAACACGTCGAGTCCGGCGTCTAGTAGTTCTCGCGTGATCACTAACGGGGGTACGAATCGCATCGTCGATTTTCCTGAAGTTATGATTACGAGTCCTCGTTTGAAGCATTTCGTCATGATCTCTCGTGATAGTTCCGATCCAGGTTCTTTTGTGTCTGGGTCTTTGACGATCTCTGCACCTACCATGAGTCCTTTGCCGCGTACGTCGCCGATTATGGGATACTTACGTTGCATTTCTTTGAGGCGATTCATTAGGTGCGCTCCCTGTTTGGTAGCGTTCTCAAGCAGGTGCTCCTGTCTGATCACGTCGATGACGGCGAGGCCTGCAGCGCAGGCGACTGGGTTTCCACCGAATGTCGAAGCGTGTGATCCGCCTTCCCAGTCCATCATCTCATCTTTGCTGATGAGCGCGCCTATAGGAAGGCCGGAGCCTATTGCCTTTGCGATACAGACTGCATCCGGAATTACATTAAAGTGCTCGATTGCGAACCATTTGCCTGTTCTCCCGATCCCTGACTGGATCTCGTCGTCGATCATGATTATGTTATGTTTTTCGAGGAGCTTCTGTAGTCGTGTGAAGTAGTCGTCGGGCGGAACCACATATCCCCCTTCGCCCTGGATGCTCTCAACAAACATCGCGGCAACATTCTCAGCCGGAACGTACTTGTTGAGGACCTCCTCCTCGATGAAGTCTACACACCAGCGATCACATTCGGGATAGGTTAGATGGAACGGGCAACGGTAACAGTACGGATATGGTACATGCGTCGTGCCCGGTACAAGCGGAAAGAAGTGTCTACGTTGCACTGGTTTGCTTGCAGTTAGGCTGAGTGCTCCGAGGGTTCGTCCGTGAAATGCGCCTGTATAGGCGAGAAATAGGCTGTTGCGCGTGTGCCACTTAGTCATTTTCATTGCGGCTTCGACCGCTTCGGTGCCGCTATTGCAGAAGAAGACTCTCTTCGCGTGGGCGCCGGGCGTGATCTTAGTGAGTTCTCTGCTGAGATCGATTAACGGTTGATAGTAGAAGTCGGTGTACGAGTAGTGGATCAGCTTCTTGGCCTGTTCGGTGATTGCGCTGACGACCTTTGGATGGCAATGACCCACGTTGAGAACAGCCAACCCGGAGTTGAAGTCGATGAATTCGTTACCATCCACATCTTTGACGATGCATCCTGATCCTGATTCCGCTACAAGCGGATACCATCTTACCATGGAACTTGAGATGTAGGATTCATCGCTACGCACAAGCTCGCGAGCCTTAGGTCCTGGGGGTGTGACTACTATCTTCGGGTACGTCGCCTTTCCACTCATTGCGGTCTCACCGGCAGGCCGAAAGCTACTCGTGTCGGGTCAAAAAGGATTTAGGGCAACAGGGAAGCTGGCGGGCTCTCCTTCTGCTACTTTGCGAGTAGGATCTCTATTGTTGAGATACTGCCTCGTGAGCCGTCTGGCCTTGTGACTTCTTCAGATCCGATCGTTATGTCTTCAATGTCGAGGTCTTTAACAAAGGAGTTTCTGAGCATCAGGACCGTTTCAACGGCTTTTGTGATGGCTTGGCCTCTCGCACGGACCATAACCTCTTCGGCGCCCGAATTGAACAGTGTGACGCAAGCGACCACATAATTCATGATGGGTTTCTTGCCGATGCGAACTAGGTTTGATTGTTCCATGACCGGGTTCACGCCGACAATAGGATCGCTGGATCTAGGCTCTATCCCATGTTTGTTGAGGGTATGGCCGCGAGTACGTTCTCTCTAGGCCCTATAAGACTAACGTTGAATTGCATACGCTCTCTTCACTGCAAAGTCCAACACGATTCCATAAGCCGCGGGCTTGTAGGCTTGCTCTGAACGATCGACGGAGGCTGGTAACTGCTTAAATCGACCGTGTTGTCGTTATGGATGGGCAGCGTTGGGTTTCGATAAACCTTACCTGGGTTTCGATTATGCTCTAAGAGCCAGTGCCGGCCCTGTCCTCATTGACAGGTTCGGCAGGCCCGTCACCAACATTAGGATTTCACTCAATTCAAGCTCGACATGCAACTTCAGATGCATCCACTGCCACATGGAAGGCGTCAAGTCATCTAATTCAATTCTGATGACTGCCGACGAGATACAACGTGTGGTCCAAGTTCTCTCCCGTTTTGGAATCGAGGCAGTCAAGCTGACTGGCGGAGAGCCAATGCTCCGACACGACATAGTCGAAATTGTGCAGAATCTCAAGGGCGTGGGTCTGCGTGAGATCTCTATGACAACGAACGGGACACGCTTTTCAGAACTTGCCGCAAAGTTGCATGATGCTGGTTTATCGAGAGCTAACATTAGCCTTCACAGCCTCCGCAAGGACCGTTTTAGGTTCATTGCAGGAGTCGACGGATACGATAAGGCAATCACCGCAGTGAGCGCCGCGATAGCGGCAAAACTTCTACCAGTCAAACTGAATGTGACATTGATGAAGAGTATTAACGAAGACGAGATCGAGGACATGATACAGTTCGTTCACTCTTCAGGAGGCAATGGTGAGGTAGTCCTTCAGCTAATCGAGCTCGTTGTCACGAATCCAGAGTTCTACAAAAAGTATCACTGCGACCTAGCGCCAATAGAAGAGCGCTTGAAGTCTCAAGCAGTAACAGTCTACAGGCGTGGGATGCATAATCGTCCAAGATACATCTTGCCAAACGGAGTCACAGTTGAAGTTGTGCGTCCCATGCACAACTCAGAATTCTGCATGAAAAACAATAGAATGAGGATTACGCATGACGGAAAATTCAAGCCATGCTTGCTCCGTGAAGATAACCACGTGGACTTCCTAACAAGCATGAGAGCAGGCGCCTCAGACGACGAGATCGCGGAGCTCTTCAAACGTGCCGTGCTTATCCGAGAGCCATATTTCAGAAGCAGCAAACTCAGCGTGCCCACGTTGGCGTCATCGCGCTCATGCTTTGGCGCCTGCCAAGACTAGCTCGATCAGGTTCTCACTGAAG
>CAYGWT010000147.1:0-1830 GCA_964353625.1 uncultured Candidatus Bathyarchaeia archaeon
GAATGAGAGAGAAGTGGGAGGGTACAAAGCATCCCCAACATCACGGCGACCTTTACGTCAGAAGGCCCGGCTCTTCCCACTGGTACGTGGTGGAGTCAAAGGGAGTGAAGTCCAATTCAGAGAAGTGGCACAAGCTTTACAATTTCGAGAACCTGAAGAAGTTTCTCCTCACACATCAGGAGAAAATCCCCTGGATAAAGCGCGGAGAAGATGTTGAGCCCCAACTGACCCAATGGGTTAACGCAAATCTTCCCAAGTTTCCGGACCAGTATCGTGCCAATCTCTATGAGTATGACTACGTTCGAAAATATAGGTCAAAGCGCGAAACGAGCAAGTCAGAAGCCATCGCGGCGCTGCGTGCTTACAGTCAGGACCAAATCAACGATATGATTGAAGAACGCTTGAATTACGTCATGTCTAAGGTGAAGGTCTTGGAGACACACTTCGTGTCTGGCACCTCCCGCGCAGGCGAAAGAAGCCAGGCTACGCCGCGGAAGGATGAGTTCAATATTCTGGCTGTGGATCTCGTACTTCGCTACCATGAGCATAAATTTGTGTTCGCGAATCCTCACAATTTAGACGCGTCCGGAGCTGACCCGAACCATCTCCAGCAAAACTACATCATGGGCTTTGCGTTCACGGATGCGCAAGGGAATACGACGCTCACGCTCGCCGATGGACTGGTACGAAGACTTTAATTACGTTTATGACACATTAGACGCTGCGGATTCGGTTAGGGAAGAAGACATGCAGGTTGACACCAGATACTTTGTCGCGGATGGAGAGGATGACTGATTCCAAGCTTCGTGGCAAACGGAAGTACAAGCCGACGATACAGCAATGCACAGAGGTCAAAGAGCAGCAACTTCTGTTTGCGGAAGATAGTTTCCTGCCCCCAAGTCTGCCGCGCCGTCATGAATTGCGCCCGGCATCGAACCTTTCCGCGATATTCGATGACTGCCACAACCACGTTTACGCGAACGAAGGTTTGCTAAAAGACAAGATATTTCACGAGATCGTTACACTGCTCGCCCTAAAGCTATATGACGAGCAGAATGGTACAGGGGACAGTCTTAAATTCGGGATTACCTCAGCCGAATACAGAAACACGGTTGCCGACAGGCCCAGCACCTTTGAGAAGCGCATCGCGACACTCTTCGACACAGTGCGAGCGAAGCGACACTCTCTTCTTTCAGACCACGCTCTGAAACTCCGCCCGTTGACATTGGCTTACATCGTCGGACGACTCCAATACATGAGCCTTACAGACACGCCCGGGGACGTGAAGGGCGAAGCCTTTCAAGCTTTCGTTTGCCGGCACCAGCGGGGCGACCGGGGTGAATTCTTTACCCCCCATCCGATCGTGAAGCTTGCCGTTGAAATGATAGAGCCGAACCCATATGAAAGGATAATTGATCCTGCCTGCGGTAGCGGCGGGTTTTTGATCGAAACGCTTGCCTACCTTTGCCGCAATGATGCCCGTTTCGACAAGGCTGCCTACATCCGAGAGCATGTGTGCGGCGTCGAGTTCAATCCCGACGTGGCTCTTTCTGCAGCCATTCGCCTGGCATTCGAGGGTGGCGCTGGAACAGAAATCATTTGCGCGAATGCTCTTGTTGACAGCGATGAACTGAATGCGGCATTTGATGTCTTGCTTACGAATCCGCCATTCGGCAGCAAGGGCAAAGTGAAAGACCAGAAGATTCTCAAGTCGTATTTGCTAGCTCGTAGATGGAATCAAACTCAGAAAGAGCAGTGGCAAGTCACAACAAATGTTCTGCCAGGGCAGTCTCCAGAGATTCTCTTCATTGAGAAAAGTCTGAAATTATT
>CAYGWT010000148.1:0-7857 GCA_964353625.1 uncultured Candidatus Bathyarchaeia archaeon
AACGGGTTCTATTAATCCAGATCGCTCCTGAGTTGCGACCTGCAAGATTCCGTTTCCTGAACTCATACTTTTTCTTCGAGTTTCTGAATTGCATGCCAGCAAGGGAATATCAGCGGCCAACGTGGACCTCTGTCTCTGCAGTCTCTCTGATAGTAATGCCAGTGCACTACACGATATCCTATTCAATTCAAGTAGAGATGAATAGTACGAGGTGCTTGAAGAAGCGTATCTTGTTCTATCATGAGTTCCTCCCACCGGGTATTAAGGGACCGACTCGGAAGCACTTGTGCCGTGGTCTCTCTCAGTATCTGTTGATAGACTTAGAAACATCTGCGACAACATCATGGATTCACCTAGAGGGCAGTCAGCACCAAGTCATTATCACAACGTGATTGAATGATCAAGCATCAAAGCTCCTATCGTCGGATGAATCACGCAAATGGAAAGTCATTGCCGTACTACGTTTTTCCTGAAGGCGCTCCTGAAAGCCTTTTAACTGGAACTGCCGAATCCCGATGACGAATTCGATTGGGACCTGAGTCCAGGCGAGAGATCCATGCCTATTTGCATGATAAACTTCGCAGCGGTTATCCTTCCGCTTCAGACAGCGATATTGATGGGGCCTCTCATGAGACTAGTCTTGTCGCAGAGAAGTTGGTCAATATCCCACTTTGCGAGAGCGCATGAGTAGGGGTGGGACATGCCTCGAAGCTGGGCTCAGAGAGCATTGCGCAGAGATTTCATCTTGATGCTGATAACGTCGTTGACATTTTGCTCGAGACGGTTAGACGCTTCTCAAGAAGAGACCTAGACTAGTGCCTCATCTAGAGAATGTGCACAGGCACAGCCTCTCGTTACAGGAACTTTTGGCACCGAGGCCAGTATTAGCTTCTTGAGATTCGCGACATTTCCGCTCATTGTTTCTTTGACTTCAGCAACAGAGACAGGCTTCTCGGCCCAAACGTCATAGTCGGTTATCATGGCTACTGAAGCGTAGCACAACTGTAATTCTCTTGCCAGCATGCACTCAGGATACAATGTCATTCCGATCACGTTTGCCTTCCATTCGCGAAAAAGTCTTGATTCTGCACGAGTGGAGAACCTCGGGCCCTCTATACATACATACGTTCCATTCTCATGCAAGCTGAGTCCAAGATCTCTGCCTGAGCCTATGAGGATACTGCGCAACTCTGGGCAGAATGGGTCCGCAGAGGACACGTGGCAGACCTGATCCCCATCATAGTAGGTGTCGCGTCTTCCCTTTGTCCTGTCCACAAACTGGTCTGGAATTGCGAACTCTCCCGGCCTGTAGCTTTCCAGGAGGCTACCGACCGCGGAAGCACCGATGATTCTATGAGCACCAATCTGTCTCAGTGCATCAATGTTCGCTCTGTAGTTGACTTTGTGAGGCGGAATGGAATGCCTCTTTCCATGTCGAGCCAAGAAGGCGATTCTGTGACCCTTGAAGTACCCAGTATATACCGCGTCGGACGTGGGGCCATACGGTGTGCTAATGCTGACCGCTTCTGTGTCTTCAAGAAGGAAAGGATCGTATATTCCTGTGCCGCCGATAATCCCTATCTCAACCTTCGGTTCGTGATCTTTTGCTGCATTCAAAGGCAGAACAGAAGTTGATGGAAAGACTGGAATAAAAAACGTTGCTTTCGGATACTGCGACAACCAGGGGTAACCAACAAGCCTGATGGCTTTTTGCAGCGTTCCTCTTGATACCGTGAAAAACAAGAAGCAAATTCCAACCTAACGCAACTAGTCCAACTGCAATCCTTCCAAAGGGCGGATCTTGTAGAAGGGCCTGAGTCTGGAGTGCTGGATTTGCCGAATTTCTAGTTTACAGGTGACGATTACAGGCACCACCTCAAGACGGAAGCGAAACAAAGGTTCCTGGCCCTACTTCGCGGGCGATTCAATTCTGGGGTCAGGTACAATGGACATGTGTTGAAGTGGGATACTGTTATCGAGCAGAAAGCAGTGGAATTCGGTCGCTTCCTTGCTGGTCGCACTGACGGACTCGATTTCTCAGAACCTTCTCCAACTCTGCGCAGAACCGACGATGTGGATCTTCGCAGGCGTATCCTTTCTCTTTCGCAGTCGGAGGCAAAGGGGCTTGGAATCGCTAAGAGCACACTGCATTACCTTCGCAAGAGAGCCAAGACCAATCGCAGCCTTCAAACATACGGCAGACTGCGAAGTAGACTCGAATCTGGCTTGTCGTGAGCTTCGGCTTGAAACCAGGAGAATACCCCCCACTATAGTCAAGCACTTTGGCCTGCCATGGCTCAAAGCTGAGAAGACTTCCAACCACGTTTTGTGGATTCGTTGGAACCAAGGTGACCGGCTAAGGTTTCTGGAAAGATGGGAAAGAACGCTGGCTCTTCTGGATGGCCAAGACCTTGTCAAACCGAAAATTGTCGGTATGCTGAAGAATTCTGATCAATTCCTTGACACCATCACGCAAGCTGAAGTTGCCTCAGTCCTCTTGACAAAAGGCTTCGAAATCGAACTTGAAGCGAATAAGTCCGGCAAAACCCCGGACATTTTCTTGATACGCGAAGGTATTTGCATTGAGATAAAGAACCTGCACACTGACGCTGTGTTGCTAGAGCAGGCCTTGACCGGCAACGCTGAAGTTGTGTGGTTGAGAGATAGACTGCAGTCGGCTGTTGAAGAGAAGTACGATCAGCTTCCAGATTCTTATCAAAACATGCTCGTGGTATTCGCTCCGCCAGAGGTACAGTTCGACGAGTTCGAGGACTTCTTCATCGACGTCCCAACGACACATAACCTCGGCACAGGAGAAGTCACGAGAGAGAAGCCAAAGGGTTTCTTCTATCAAGAGCGTGTTGATGGCACCAAGATTCACACTAAGCTAGTGCGCTGTCATCATGTGGAAAAATCATACGCGCAGATACCTCGTGAATCCGAATGCGAACATCATGGTCGTTGAAGAGCTTCTTCAGAAGATTACTTTGTGAAACCTCTTGGTCGCTCGAAAGCAAGCTGAACGCCTAGACGAATTGTTCGCTTAACCGCAAGGGAGTGCCTTCTCCCCGGGGAGCAGACACATTACCATCAGGAGTCTTCACAACAGGTGACGCATTTGTCGGAGAATTGGGCTCAGGTTGTCTGGAACCTTGATACAAGTTGCATCTTACTCATGGGTACTAGAATCTGAAAACGCACCGATACATTACAACATAGCAAAAGCCTCACTGTTTCGGCAGACCTTCTCATGTTGTGCCTTTGCCTTGCCGTAGACACGCCCAATACCACCCCAAAACCCCCATTCTAATTATCAAAGATGGCCCCTAGATCCGCTTGTAGATTGTACTCTCGTCCGAACCGTGCCCGAGTTCCGCCTCAATCTGTCTTAGCAGCAGAATACGTTTGTAGGTAGGCGGATGCGTGGAGAAAGCCTCGTTGACTCCCGACCAAGTGGATTTTGCCTCCTTCTCCATCGCAAGTTGAAGCTCTCTCTCGCTGAGAACGCCGTCATGATCCAAGTCAAACTGAGCTTTTCGTTCCAAGATACCCTGGACTTCGCTCCTCGCCAAGGCAGGATCAGAAATGTACAGTGCACGCACACCCTGCGGATCTTCAGGTCGCATGGAAAGTCCGTAGGCGATCTTCGTCAGAGCACTCTCAAGACTTCTCGGGGAACCGGTTAAGTACCCAGAGTAAACATCAGCAAAGTGTTCTCTGAGCCGGCTTAGCCTCAGAACAAGAAGCTGAGCCACAAAATACACAACCATTGCAACAATGCCAGCCAGAGCAATGTATCCAGCGTTCCTGTTCCTGTCGCGCGAACCGGTGCCTAGGTACAGGGTACTCCTCGCAATCATGTATGCAAGTAACGGAATCGCGGAGAGAACCGTCATGACGATCGAGTCACGGTGTTTTACATGTCCCAGCTCGTGAGCGAGTACGCCCTTGACCTCGTCCTCGTTTAGCTGCCTCAATAGGCCCTCATGTACCGCGAGTGTCATCTTTGAGGAGGAGTTGCCGAACACGAAGGCGTTAGGAGTCGGATTGGAGATTATTGCCAATCTGGGCACTGCTACTCCACTGGCACCGGCAAGTTCCTTGACGGTGTTCTCAAGCCAGGGATACTGTCCAGGCTGCAGATACTGGAGCCTGGTAGACCACGCTACAATGGATGGGCTGATCAAGAATTGTATGCCCAGAAAGATCAGTGCCAACACGAACGATCCTACGAGGGTGCTAAGTGGGGATAGATTGAGACCCGCTGCCGCACTGTACAGCAAAGAGACCGCTCCGACAAATCCCACAAATATCACCAGCGTGAGGACAATAGTGACTAACATGCTTGTCCGAAGCTGAGATAGGCTTGCCATCGCTATCACGCGGTGGTCGCAGGGTAAACTGAAAGCTGGTAAAAACCTAGCGCTCGGCTGGCCTGCTATTCGATGAAGAGACGCATGCACTCATTCGTCATGCATCTATTCCAGATAGCCTCGATGCCACGCTTTTTTTTGTTTCGTTCGCAGCTTTCTTGTTGCCGATCCATTCGGGCATCCACACGACCTTTGCACCATTTCTCTCGCGTCTCTGACGACCGACAAGAGATCTGGAGAAGATCTGAAGATCCCCACTATGTCGACCTCCAAGTCAATCGCCAATAGCTGGAGGAGCTTTTCACTTTCAAAACCTCGCCTGCGACCGGATCCACGGGAATCGCACTGAACCCGTGATCTAATAGGTACTCAGACATTGTGAGCTGGTTTTCAGGGATCCCTCTATGCACCAGCGACTGCGACGTTTCTCAGCTTCAGAAGCTACTTGGGTTCTTTATCGTCTGCGCCGTCTCTCTCTTTGATCAAGCCATTCCACCAGGCTAGACTGAATCATTCTGCCATCGGGAAATCGCATTTTGCGAACTTCCCAGTACGTTACAAAGAAGGGAAAGATTCCAATAATTGCCGCCGTCGGAATTGAGATCTAGACACGTCTTCCTCTGCGCCCACCAGGTCGGCGCGTTCCGTCGTGTGGAACAGGCGTGACATCTTCGATCCGACCGATTCTGAAGCCTGCTCTCGCCAACATTCGAATTGCAGCCTGCGCACCTGGGCCGGGTGTTCGCGCTCCGTGCCCGCCTGGCGCACGCACTCGAATATGGAGGGAGGTAATACCTCTGTCCTTCGCAGTTCTGGCAGCGGCACCGGCGGATTGCATCGCAGCATAGGGTGAACCCTGAAGCCTGTCCGCCTTGACGTGTTGTCCACCGGAGCTTCTGGAGACCGTTTCCGCACCAGCGAGATCGGTGATGTGTACATGCGTATTGTTGAACGAGGAGTAGATGTTCGCGATTCCCCAGCGCTCAACACGTTTCTCCGAGATGTCTGCTTCCTCCTTCTGTAATGACGAGTCGTAGCGTACGACCCTACACCGTTTATTATAGGTTTGTCTGAGCCTTGCAGCCCACGCTAGACCCTCCGGATTAATGTAATTCGCTCAACCTGTACATGCACTTCCGCATGGCGCCGATCGTTGTGCGCGATTAGGAAGACGAAAGCACTATTTCTCGCCATGAACGAAGCGAATGGTCACGGCGGCACGCACTCACTTGTCTTGTTTAATCAGACTCGCAGAAGCATCAGACATACCCGGGATCTGTACGGTTGAAAGAGCTTGTTTCCCCGACCCCTATCCTTCGATTTTCCTGGATGATCTGATGAAAGCCTATCAAGCACAGTTCTTTGTTGCTGTGAATAATGGCGAGATCATTGGGTATGCCGTCGCTTCCGTAGGCGGCAAATATGGGCATGTCATCTCGCTTGCGGTTAGTCCGCACCATCGTCGAAAACGGGTGGGCACGGCCCTGATGTCAGCTCTCGAGGCAAAACTCACTCAAGAAGGGGCTGAAGAGATTCAGCTTGAGGTACGAAAGGGAAACGGCGGAGCTATCTCATTCTATGAGCGATGGGGATACCGGCCAGTATCGGAAATCCGACGTTACTACCCTGACGGCGAGGATGCTTTGGTTTTTGAGCGACCCATGGAATCATCTGCATACCGCGATCCTTAGAGGCGAACCACCCTGAAGAGCCTCGAATTCTGAGGCTAGACCAAGAAAGATAAGAAACTGTACGAGAAGGTTCAACCGTATTTTGAAGTAACCCCTGACCAAGTCGACAGAGAGTACTATGCCTCTAACCAAATCGCGCCTGCAACGACTAGAATACTAGGCGTCTTCGGTATTCGACAGGAGGAGTTGCTTCTTCGATGGTAAAGGTCGCTGCTGTATTCAATGCCCGCCGAGTTCGGACATTGTCAGGACCTTGACATCGGCGGGTTTCTTGGCGATTTCTGACAAGCGATCGCCAACTACGTACTTGATTTTCTTCTGATCCGCTAGGTCTAGTATCCTTTGCGTTATGACTCCGTCGAATATTAGAGTGTTAGGCGCCTCCATGTTCGGTAATTGGCTTGCAAGTTCGCTGACTGGCAGGCGAGCTATTTCTTTGCCCGTTTCATCAAAGATAGCTGCCTCAAGTGTTCCTTTGAGTTCCTGAGCTTTCTGAAGAATAGGTTCAGGAAAGGTCGTTTTAGCCATTACTGGCTTCGCTTCTGCCTTGGGTGCTCCGTGTGATATGCGATCGCGTAGCGCTTTCATTATTTCCTTCGGCGTGAGCTCCTCGACCTCCTTCCCAGGCGGAGCTCGCGTCAGGTAATCAAGCTCTGTTACTTGGTCAAGTTCCTTCAGTATGAGGTCTCCACCTCTGTCTCCGTCTAGAAATGCTGTGACTTCTTTGTTCTTGCAGAGCGTGATGATTGTTTGAGGTATCTTTGTGCCTTCGACGGCTACTGTGTTCTTGATTCCGCATCTGAGCAGACTTAGAACGTCCGCTCTTCCCTCGACAATTATGATTGATCCGCTGCTCTGTACATCAGGTCCTGCGGGAAGTTTGTCAGGCCCGAATTCCACGATCTCTGCGGATCGAATGGCTCCCCCGACTTCTTTGACCATTTCGTCTGTGCTTGGTGATCCTTCAATCACCCATTTCTTCAGGATCTCTTTGGCCTTGTCCAGGATGACTTTTCTCTTCTCTTCTCGGACATCCTCTACCTTCTCAAGGGTAACCTTCGCCGTGCAGGGTCCGATCCTATCGACGCTCTCAATGGCAGCCGCGACTATTGCGGTGGAAACTTTGTCCAGACTAGATGGAATCATTATCTTGCCGGTAGTCTTGTCCTGTCTGGATTCCAGGTGAATCTCGATTCTCCCCACTCTTCCGCTCTTTTGAAGTTCCCTGAGATCCAGATCAGGTCCGAATAGGCCTTCGGTCTGTCCGAAGATTGCACCGACTACGTCAGGCTTCTCAACTACACCCTCCACTTCGAACGCCGCCAAAACGACGTACTTAGTGGTAGGTGCATACTGACTTTCCGCTCCCAATTGATTGTGAACCTCCACTTATCTATCACATATTGCACGTGAAACGCCCCTTTCAGTCCCTACTTTCGTTCATTACTCATAGTTCGTCGGTTACGTCGGCGACCGAAAGGATGCGAATGAACGTGACAAGTTTATACTATGTCGGCAAGAGACATAATAAGCTACTTGCTGTCGCGTCCGTTCGCCCGTGCGCTGAAACTTACCACCTTCTCCCTGTCCCGTTGTTCGCTCTCCTATCGGCCAGAGGTCACCTGACAACCTCACCACAGACGAGGTATAGGAAGGCGGCCTCATGTTCACCTTTGAATTTGACGAGCATTTGCAGCCAGGGGTACTCGCACCTGTTAGGTTGCGGAATCGGAGTCATACGGACGAGGATTGTTCGACGCCCCCACCCATGGAACTTGAGTCTTGGACACGTG
>CAYGWT010000149.1:0-2000 GCA_964353625.1 uncultured Candidatus Bathyarchaeia archaeon
CATCGCTTTGATTTGGGTGGCTGTTTATGCCTCTGAGGCGTTCCACCACAGACCCCCCCTTGGCGGCGGGTTTCGATTTTTTGGAGGGTTTGGGCATGGTTTTCAGCTTGCCTGTTCAACTGGTAGCGAGGCCCTTGGCTGCGTTCTGGAGTACAAGAAGCCGATGCCAAGCCACTACTACATGTTGTTCTGCCGGACAGCAAGGTCTCAAGAAATCATAGCGCAAATCCTTCGTGCACGTCCAGCATACTCGGCCTCAGCCGTTTCTAAAGATGGATACGCTTTTCATCGTTAACCCGCTGTTAGTGCGCATGAGAGCGACAACCGTTCTCATTCTCCTGTGTTTCGTTGCGAGTGTCTATGCGTGGACTGCCAATCCTGCCCTAGTGCAGAATGATCTCGTATTCAGTCTCACGAATCTGCAGGCCGGACGGGTCTGGACGCTTGTCACAGCGATCTTCGTCCACGCCGATCTCCTTCACCTCTTAGGCAACATGATCTTCCTCTACGTATTCGGTAACACGTTAGAAGGTGTCGCAGACTCCAAACGAATGCTACTAGCATTCTTCCTAGGTGGAATCCTCAGCTTCCTACTCAGCATACCATTCTTCCCACCCGACACGACATTCGTAGGCGCGTCAGCAGCAATATTCACACTCACAGCTGTTGTTATGCTATTGAAGCCGCTCAGGTTCTCTTTCCTGTTATTCATGCCAGTCGGGCTAGTAGCGGTTCTATACTTCCTCTACAACGCCGTCGCCGTCTACACTCACCTACAGAGCGACATAGCCTACATTTCACACATAATCGGATTCACACTCGGGCTACCATTTGGAATCGCTTGGAGCCAACAATGGAAAAAGAATCTACTGATCTCCATTGGACTACTTGCCGCATACTTTGTCTTGCTCTACCTGATCACAATGTACGTGTTACCATTGTTGCTCTAGCTTCCTGAGAACTGTCCTCGTCGCCCGTATTGCGGGGCGAGACTATGCCTCCTCGTTCTCCACCAAGTGGAAAAGACACGCTCGCGTGCTCGATTTGACATTCAAGAGCATGCTCCTGTCGTTGCTCTCATGAAAACGTGCAAGTCCAAGAATGTGTGATCATCAACTGCGTGTGTTACGCGGCTTGCCTCGACTCTACGTGGCTGGTTTCGCTCCATTCTAGCAGTAGACTATCTTCCCTCTTTTTTGGTTCCGTTGACTCCTACTGTCGGTAGCGTCTTGTAGGCCGCGGTTGCGCTGATCTTCGGATTGTATCTTCCTTCAGCGTAGTCGTACTGTTCTGGAGAGACTCCCCGTAAGGCCACGATCCTAGGATACTTGATTGTCTTCGCACGACCGATTCCCCTCACATGGAGCTCGATGCTGATGTTGTCGCCGAAATCGTAGACGTAGGCAAGTCTCTGCCCTTTCCGAAGGTGGAGGCGCCGAAGCGAGATGTTAGTGCTGCGAGGTCCCTTGGAGGAGAGGTCATGCTTGAAGAAGTCTTCGTCCGCCCTTGCTAGCAGCTTTGTATACTCCGAATTTTCATCCCATTGCTTGCCGCTTAGAAAGAAAGAATACAAGTGGTCATTGTACCAGTGGAAGGCGTGCTGTATGAATCCGTGAAGCGTTATGAGCGTTTGAGTTTCCAAGATCTCGATATCCTGCCTGACGAGGAGTCGTCCAGAGAAACCGAACACGTTACAATTCAGTCACCCCACTGATACAACAGGTACAGGTACCGTGTGGTTCCGATATTGGCTGCTTCGCGGTTGCCGGCGCACCTAGGCTCGTGGTCCGTGCGCAGCTCTCCTAGCGCGGCCCTCCGGATTTGAACCCTTGAATTTGCGTGTGTGCACAGGTCACTTGATGCGGACACCCGAAATTGAACCGTCAGTTTTCGTCGTTGTCATCGCGCACCAAGAGATCTCGACGACGCCATTCATGGCGCGGCTAATCGCGCTCAATCAGAGTAAAGGACCCTGTTGCCTGTTCCGCAAAATCGTATTC
>CAYGWT010000150.1:0-2088 GCA_964353625.1 uncultured Candidatus Bathyarchaeia archaeon
TACATGCAGAATCTAAACAATTCCGAACTCAACTATGCGCTGCGCAATTTTGTGACCAACAAGGAGGCGGTTGCCTTCACTTTTGGTGAGATTCCTGAAATGAGCTTAGCCGACAAGCTCATGAAAGTAGCCCTTGGCCTGGGCAAATTGACTGCCTTCCGAAACCTCGTGTTTTCCGTCTCAAAGATGAACGCGCTCAATCGGCTGTACAGTGAATATCCGAAGACGCCGTCCAATTTCAGCGAATGGAAGAAGAAAGCGGACTCACTCCTTAATGAAGTCAGAGCCAGGTTTCGATAATATGTAGCGGGCCCACAGGCCCATGTGTTAGCCATGATCAATCGAATCATGCTGCGACATCATGTTCTCGACCCAATACGCCTTTTCAGAAGTGACCTCCTTTTTCCATATTGGGATCTCTTTCTTCACGCACTCCACCGCCTCTTCCAGAATTGGAAAACCGAATTTGCGGCGAGTCCCGAGAACTACAATTATCAAGCGTTCATCTCCAACCCCAACCCTATCGACAACATGATGGATTGAGACGTCTACGATTCCTTCCATCTTCGCAAGATCATTTCGGAGCTCGTGCAGCTTCTGGACTGCCACCTCCTTGAAGGCTTCATACTCAAGATACTGAACTTTACCACTCGAAGATACGACAGGATCCTCCCTTACAATGCCGATGAAGACCGCGATGGCGCCTGCTTTAGCGGAGCTAGGGGTCTTTCGGATTTCACGCATGACCTGTTCGGCGCTGATATCTCCACGAGAATGGATGCCGACGGTGCCCAAGAATCCCGCTGTGCATGACTAGATAGGCGCTGATATGAAAACATCTCTCGTGCCCATGAGGAGTGGAAAGCATTCGCAACTATGGAATGAGAGGAGTGACCAAGAAGAGCACCATCGCACAGGCGAACGGTACAGTGAAGTTATCGAATGGCCTAATTGGACCGATCGTCAATGCCTCGGCAAAGGTACCTACAAGAGCTCCTAGAGAGCAAAGGATGAGAATCGAAGCTAGACTCGTGGACATGATCCCTGTGGACAAGGCGATAGCGTATGAGAGCAGTGCTCCCAAGAAAGCGAAGACAAACATCATCGCGGAGCCTTCAAACGACTTGTCTGAAAATGGGTAAAGATGTCTATTCTTGAGTGAAGGCGTAATCGCGGATGCGGCACCGTCGCCCCACGCCATCACCATCGTTGCAGCCATTATGATTGGCCTTTGACTCCAAAGAGCGATAAGTAAAGCACCAATCGAAATGGTGTAGAAAACTGGCCCGTATGAATGCAATCGCGAGCATCTCTTCTCATCGATCATTGACTGAGTCAGGAAGCTCTGTTTTCGGAGAGCGAACGAAAGAGCAGTAATCAACCCCATTCCGATCGGAAGCAGAAGAGGGTAGACAACACTCGAGAACAAGGGCACGAAGAGGATTGAATCTCCAGCGAACAGGTGAATAGCTCTCCGCGTCGTGTAGGTGCCGAGGTTCAGTTTTCTTCTCAATAGTTCAACTGCACCTATCAGGAGAATCACGAGCACAAAAACCAGAACCGCGAGACTCAGATCAAAGAGAGAGAGTTGCAAGACTCAGCACGTTTCTGAAGCGATATATATTATGATGGTCCTGCTTTGAATAAATAATATGCGATGGCGATTAGAGAAAAAGCGGCCGATGACAGAAATGGTTGACTTCGCAATCATACTCATTGCCGGCGCAATTTGTTCAGCACTCGCCGTAGGAGCTTGGAGGGCGCACATCCTTGACGAAGGCGGCGCCATCAGCGCATTTCTCATAGGCTTCGTGACATTCGTCATTCCTGCGGACGGCTGGAAATGGTTCGTCGTGCTTCTGGTTTTCCTTTCGGTCTCAAGCTACATGACGCATTACAAGTATCAGGCAAAGCGGAAGAAAGGATTCGCACAAGAGAAAGGCGGCGCACGCGGCTGGCCGAATGTCACCGCGAACGGCGTCGTCGCTGGATTGCTGGTACTACTGATTCCCTTCTTTCCACGAGAAACGGTAATCTTAGCTGCGTTTCTAGGCGCCGTAGCGACAGCAAACGCAGACACATTAGCGA